>JACRBR010000325.1 GCA_016213125.1 Chloroflexota bacterium
CCAGCGCATTCGGCGGCGACCCCACGCCGCCCGTGATGTTCAGCGGCGCCGACGTCACCATGAACTCGTACACACCGTCGCCCGCGCAGTCGGCCGCCAGCGCGTCCAGATCCCACAACTCCCCCAGGTTCATCCCGAAGTACGTGATGAGCTGGATGTGGAAGAACCCCCGCTCCGGGTTCGCAAATTCCGGCGGCCACGCCTCCACCGCAATCGTGTCCGTCGCCACCGCCGCCACGTGGTTGTCCCACAGGTACGCCGCCATCTCCCGGCCCGCCAGCAATCCCGGCGCCACAAGGTGCTCCGCCAGGGCAACCTGCGCGTTCGCCGGTTGCCCCAGGAGCCACCCCAGCCATCCTGTCCGGAACAACAGCACGTCGCCCGCGCGGATCTCGACCCCCTGCGCCTTCCTGCAAGCCTCCAGCGTCGCCACGTCGATCGTCGCCGCGCTGTGCGGGTCCAGTGGCGTCCCCTGCTTCTCTAGGTGGCGAGCCACGTCCAGCAGCACGCCCCGTGTGGCGATCCCCCGCTGCGCCAGGTTCTGGATCCCCAGCGTCGCGCTCCCTTCGCGGATCACGTCCTCATGCTTGAAGCCGTTGTAGAACCCGAACGCCGGGTGCGCGACGTGCCGGTGCCCGTCCCACTGCGACGAGGACTGCGGGCAGAACCCGTCTAGGTACTCGTCGTACGAGACGCGCACCCCGCCGCTCCAGTCGAAGATGGTGTGCCGCGGATTGCCGCGAAACCAGAACAGCGGCCGCGCCGGCATCGCGTCCAGGGGCAGGTTCAGGCTGAACACTGTCCCCTTCCGAACCAGCGTCGCCGCCTGCGCCGTCTTCTCCGGCGTCACCAGGTTCCAGGTGCCCAGCTCGTCGTCGTCTCCGAACACACCCCACGCAGAACCCGGCGGCGCGCCCTGACGCACCGGCAGTTGGTCGAACGAAGGCAGCCTGCTGATGTCGATGACCATGCGACGGCTCCCGTGCTGGAAGTGGCCTCCGGACGAAGGTATCGTCGCAAGCGCGGCCGTTAGGCGGAAGCCGCGCGAAAGCCGCACGAAAGCCGCTCGCAAGCCGCTCGCGCCTGCCCACCCTACGATCGACAATGCCCCGCACACGATGACAGTCCCGGAGGGATCGCCACGATGCCGACCGTCAACACCGCCACCGGACCCGTCGATACGTCGAAGCTCGGCTTCACCCTGATGCACGAGCACATCTACGTCCTCACCGAGGGCCTCGTCCAGACGTTCCCGCACCTCTGGGACCGCGAGGCCCGCATCGGGCCTGCGGCCGCCCAGCTCGCCGAGGCGAAGGCCCACGGCGTCGACACCATGGTCGATCTCACCGTGCTCGGCCTCGGCCGCGACGTCACCCTCGTCCGCGAGGCCGCGCTGCGCTCCGGGATGCAGGTCATCGTCGCGACCGGCCTCTACACCTACGACGAGGTCCCGCGCCACTTCGAGCATCGCGATGTCGACTACATGGCGGACCTGTTCGTGCACGACATCGAGCAGGGCATCCAGGGCGCCGGCATCAAGGCCGCCATCCTCAAGTGCGCGACCGACGAGAAGGGCCTCACGCCCGGCGTCGAGAAGGTGCTCCGAGCCGTCGGCCGCGCGCACAAGCGCACCGGCGTCCCCATCTCCACCCACACGCACGCCGCAACCGAACGCGGCCTCGACCAGCAGCGCATCTTCATGGAAGAGGGCGTCGATCTCTCCCGCGTCGTCATCGGCCACAGCGGCGATACGGAGGACCTCAGCTACCTCGAGAAGCTGATCGGCGCGGGATCGTACATCGGCATGGACCGCTTCGGTCTGCACCAGATGCTGCCGACCGAGAAGCGCGTGGCCGTGATCGCGAAGCTCTGCGAGCGCGGGCATGCGGACCGCATCGTGCTCTCGCACGACACCATGTGCTACATCGACTGGTACCCGGAGGAGATGCGCGCGGCGCTTCCGGACTACCACTACCTCCACATCCCGGACGCCGTCGTGCCCGCGCTCCGCGCCGCCGGCGTCAGCGAGAATCAGATCCGCGCGATGACCGTCGACAACCCCCGCAGCATCTTCGAGCGTCAGGGTGCCTACTAGACGCGAGCCCGTAACGGCCGCGTACCAGCGGCGTTCGTTGAAGCAGCACGGCCTCGTTGGTCGCGTCAAGAGGCCACGCTATACTGCGGGCCGAGCCCACAGGGCCCGAATCTATGGGGGCCGTCAATCGGCCCGGAAGCAGGGACAGAGTTGCCAAGACAGGACCGCCCCGTCGTCCGCGGTGGCCGGCTGCAGGTCAAGAAGAAGCGCACCGACCGCAGCTACCTGCAGTCCGGGGCGCCCGCCGCGGAGCCGCAGATCACCGAAGAGCCCGCCCCCGAAGAGGCGGTGGCGGAAGTTGCTCCCGCCGCTCCTGCCGACCCCACCGCGGCGTTCGCGCCGCCGCCTGCACCAGCGCCTGCACCCGCGCCGCGAGCGCCTGCTCCCGCCCCGTCGAACCGCGCGACAGGCGTCGTGCGCGCCCTCCAGCAGCAGGGCATTCGCAAGCGCAGCGACGTCGACTTGCAGGCGCTGGGTCGCCGCGACACGTCCTACGCCATGCACGAGCTGCGCCGCATCGGCGTGTTGGCCGTCATGGTCGTGACGACGCTCATCGTCCTCGGCGTTGTCCTCCGGTAGAGGCGCGACTACCGCAGGCGGCCCGCCGCGACGAAACAGGCGGTGCCTGCCACGATGACGCCGAAGACGTCGGTGCGCAGGTCCTCGAACACCCAGTCATCGATCACGAACAGCAAAGCCACGCGCGCGATGAACGCCACCAGCACGCCGCCCACCGCGATCGCCTGCAGCGGTGGCCCGGCCTTGCGGTTGGTGGCAATCGAGACAAGCTCGCCCATGGCGAACCCGATGGCGAGCCCCCCGATGACCCCGAAGAAGAAGTACGTGATGATGTTGAAGAACGCC
>JACRBR010000328.1 GCA_016213125.1 Chloroflexota bacterium
GGGTGGGGCCGGCGAGGCCGACCCCGGTGCCGGTGAAGAGGGCAAGCAGAATGATCTGCGTGTAGGACCAGTCGGGGCCGATGCGCGAGGTGAGGAGGACGGAGGCGCCGACGAGTGCGATACCGGTGCAGCAGACGATGGCAGGGCCGAAGCGGCGCGCGGCGACCATGGCGATCGGCGCGAGAAGGAAGGCCATGAAGGGGCCGGGCGAAAGCGCGAGCGAGGCCTTGAGGACGGAGTACTCACGGACGACCTCGAGGTAGACGGGGAGGAAGAAGAAGACGGAGATGAAGGCGAACATGGCGCCGAACCAACCGGCGCAGGCGGCGGCAAAGCGCGGGTTGCGGAAGTATCGCAGCGGGACCATGGGCACGCTGACGGCGGTCTCGATGATGAGGAACGACGACAGCAGGACGGCGGCGGCGGCGAGCAGTGTGACGATGCGGGGTGAGGTCCAGCCCCAGTCCTGACCCTGGAGCAGGCCGAGGGAGAGGGCGGTGAGGCCGGCGACCACGGCGACGAGGCCGGCCCAGTCGAGGCGGACGCGGGCGAGCTTCTCGGAACGCTGCTCGGCGGCGTTGGCGAGCACGAGCGGGAATGCAACGGCGGCGATAGGGACGTTCACGATGAAGACCCAGCGCCAGGTCGAGAACTCGGTGAGGACGCCGCCAAGCGAGGGGCCGGCGGCGAGGGCGAGGCCGCCGGTGGCGCTCCAGAGCATGTAGCCGAGCTGGCGCTTCTCCTCGGGGAGGATCTGCGAGAGGAGGGCGAGGGAGAGGGTAACCATGGCGGCGCCGCCGAGGCACTGGAGGGCGCGGAAGGCGATGAGCCATCCGGAGCTGGGAGCGAGGCCGCAGAGCAGGGAGGCGGTCGCGAAGATGGCCATGCCGGCGGCGAAGACGCGCTTGCGGCCGATGGCATCGCCGAGCTTGCCGGCGGGGATGATAGCGGCGGCGGTGACGAGGACGTAGGCGTTCACGACCCAGGACATCTGCGTGAAGCTGGCATCGAGGTCGCGGCCGACCTCGGGGATGACGATGGTGACGATCGAGAGGTCGAGGAGGCCCATGAAGAGGCCGGCGACGATGGCGAAGACGGCGAGGGGGGTGCGGAAGCGGTTCATGGGGGATGACATTTCGGCCTCCGGATGGTAAACTGTTTCTCGAAGATAGTATCTTCAAGAAACTCTAGCTGTCAAGAGGCCGTCATGGCAAGGACCAAGGATTACGGACATTTCTGTGTGATCGCCCGCTCGCTGGAGGTGATCGGGGAGAAGTGGACGCTGCTGGTGGTGCGGGATCTGTTGCGGGGTCCGCAGCGGTTCACGGACCTGCTGCGATACATGGGCGGGATCACGCCGAAGTGGCTTTCGGCGCGCCTGCGGGAGTTGGAGGCGGAAGGGATCATCGAGCGCGACAGCGTCGAGGGGCGGCGTGAGGTGTGGTACCGGCTGACGAAGAAGGGCCGGGACCTGGCGCCGGTGCTGGAGTCGCTCGCAGTGTGGGGGATCGAACACGCGATGCGGCCGCCGCAGCCGGGGGAGCCGATCTTCCCGGAGATGGTGCTGCAGGCGACGACGATCTTCCTGAACCGGCGTGGCGTGCATCCGGCGAAGCCGCTGGTGTGGCAGTTCGAGTTTGGGGAACGCCGGGCGGTGTTCGTAACGTTCGACGGCGAGCGGTGGTCGTCGCGGCAGGACGAGCCGGGCGCGGCCGACCTGACGATCACGACGACGCTGGGCGCGCTGATCGCGTTTCTGTACGCGCCACTGTCAGAGCGCCGGTCGCTGCTGTCGGGACTGTCGCTTGAGGGATCCGAGGATGCACGACAGATCTTCCTCGAGACGATGACGCGGCCGGCGGCCGCCACGGCCTAACCTTCTCAGCTCGAACTCCAAACCACGACGCACCGGTGATGGATCCATCGCCGGCGAACCACCGCGTGCTACTCCGTCGAAAGTACGAGGCGGAGATCAGACTCGCGCGCGAGGCGGGGGCGGCGGCTGCGGGCGTACTGTGTTTCAGGAAGAGGAGGGGCGAGCGGCCAAGGACCGGAGGAGGAGTGGGGAACGCACCGCTCCGGTTCGCACGCCAACAGGCTCGGCCTTCGGGGGTCCCGCCGGTACCGGGCGGGGCCCCCGGGAACGCCGGTCGCATACGGGCGCCCCGCCGGACATCATCACAACATACAGAGAAAACAGGAGACCCAGATGAACATCGAGATGCAAGCCGAGGTCATGAAGATGGAGCAGCGGCGCACAGCGGCGGACACGGAACGCCGGGCGCAGTGGAAGCGTGAGCTGGCGATCCTGCGATCGCAGGCGGCGACGCGCAACGAGCGGCGCTGGAAGCCGGAGGCTCTGCGAACGGACGCGTGGTCGCGGATTTGATACATGCACGGAGGCTTGCGCCTCGCCACAAGAGGACGAAGGCGCTGAGCCCGGCGTAGCTAACAGGGACCTGAATAACGTTGTGGCGCGCGGCGTGACATCAAAAAGAGTCCTTCGCGAACCTGAAAGCGCGGGCCGAAAGCACGCGGTGCGAGGATGGAGGGTCTTTCTCAGCACCCTGTTACGGCTCTGCGTGTCCTGGCGCGCACCTCGACCTTCAAGGCAATGAGAGCGCCCGCACCCGGACGTGGATGGCAGTCACACATGGTTGAGTGACTGCCCTTGTTTGTATCCGATGGCTGTTGCCCGTAGATGGGGGCTCCCGTACATTGCCGATCGCTGTCCGAACGGGGTTTGGGATTGCGAAAAACGAAGGATCGGCCCGTTACATGCGGGCCTTCGGCAGAACGGCCACAAGGAGGCTAGACCATGGGTAACCGGCTGGAGGGAAAGGTCGCGATCGTAACGGGTGGCGGACGCGGCATCGGTCGCGGCGAGTGCCTGGCGCTGGCGAGCGAAGGCGCGCGCATCGTGGTGAACGACTTCGGTGGAAGCGCGGCAGGCACGGGCGGTGAGCAGGGTCCGGCCGACCAGGTCGTGGCGGAGGTCAAGAAGCTGGGGAGCGACGCGGTCGCTAACTACGACAACGTCTCGGACTTCGCGGCGGGGGACCGGATGGTGCAGCAGGCGCTGGACAAGTTCGGGCGGCTGGACATCGTCGTGAACAACGCGGGCATCCTGCGCGACAAGATGATCTTCAACATGACGGAAGAGGAATGGGACATCGTGCTGGCGGTGCACCTGAAGGGGCACTTCAACCTGAGCAAGCACGCGGCGGTGGTGTTCCGGCAGCAGCGCAGCGGCGTGTTCGTGCACACGGCGTCGGAGTCGGGGCTGGGCAACCGCGGCCAGGCGAACTACGCGTCGGCGAAAGAAGGCATCGTTGGCCTTTCTCGCACGCTGGCTCGGGACATGGGCGGCTACGGCGTGCGGAGCAACGCGATCCGGCCGCGCGCGGGGACGCGGTTGGTGATCAGCGACGAGATGCGCGAAGCGGCACAGAAGGGCGGCGCCGCAGGCATGGCCGGATTCCAGGCGCTGGAGGCGTTCGGCAAGGCGAACAACCCGGACGCGGTGGGGCCGTTCGTGACGTGGCTGTGCACGGACGCGGCGGCCAACGTCAACGGGCGCGACTTCATGGTGAGCGGGCCGCTGATCGGTCTGTACAGCCTGCCGGAGATAACCACGAAGATCACGGCCGAGGGCGGGCACATCTGGAGTGTGGACGAACTTGAGGGGAAGATGGGCGACGTGACGGGGGCGCTGGTGAACCAGTGGCCGGCGAAGGATAAGTAGGGGACAGGGACAAGGGACAAGGGACAAGGGACAAGGGACAAGGGACAAGGGACAAGGGACAAGGGACAAGGGACAAGGGACAAGGGACAAGGGACAAGGGA
>JACRBR010000329.1 GCA_016213125.1 Chloroflexota bacterium
CGACTACGAACTCTACGTCGACTGCAACCCTGGTGGCGCGGTCGATGCATCCTGCAGTCCGGCCGCAGGGGCCGTCAGCGTCGACGTCGTCCTGAAGAACACGACCGGCAGTGGCATCGCGCTGATCGCGGGATTCAACTTCAATCTGCGCGTGGACCAGGCGGTCGCTGTGCCGGTGGTGGTGAGCCCGTGCACGGCGCCGAAGCTGAACTGCAACCCGGACTTCAACGATGGTATGGGCGGTATCAACTGGTCGTGTGACCCGGTGCTGGCGGACCAGCTGGGCGCCGACCCGAACATCGCCACATCACAGATGTCCTGCATCAACCCGGTTGACGGTCCTGCGCTGGCCGACGGGAACTTCCTGAAGCTGGCCGACGTGGACTACACCTACAACGGCGGTAACACGCTGCTGGAGATCCACGATGTCAACGTCTACGACGAGACGGTGACGGAGCTGATGAGCTGCAACCCGGTGACGACGCAGGAGGGCGACTGCTTCAACGCGAACCTGGGCTCGGTTGCGCCGACGGACACGCCGACGAACACGCCGGCTCCGGCGACGGATACGCCGACGAACACCCCGGTGCCGCCGACGGACACGCCGACGAACACCCCGGTGCCGCCGACGGACACGCCGACGAACACCCCGGTGCCGCCGACGGACACGCCGACGAACACGCCGGTGCCGCCGACGGACACGCCGACCAACACGCCCGTGCCGGGCGTCCCGACGGACACGCCGACGAACACCCCTACGAACACGCCGACGAACACCGCTACGCACACGCCGACGAACACGCCGGCAGGCGTCGCGACCGACACACCGACGAACACGCCCGTCCCGCCGACGGACACCCCGACACACACGCCGGTCCCGCCGACGGACACGCCGACGAACACGCCGGTGCCGCCGACGAACACGCCCACGAACACGCCGGTGCCGCCGACCGACACGCCGGTGCCGACGGCGACGAACACGCCCGACACCTCCGTGACGCCAGCTGCCACGGGCACGGTGGAGGTCACGCGCACGGTGCTCGCGACGAAGACCGCCGGGGTTACCGAGACTGCGGTGGTCGAGACGGAGACGCCGACGCACACGCCGACGCACACGCCGACCAGTACATCAACGAGCACCAGCACGCCGACGAACACGAGCACGCCGACGACGCCGACGAACACGCACACGTCGGTACCGAAGACGTCCACGCCGAAGGCCAGCACCTCGACGCCGGCCTCGACCTCGACGCGGCCCGCGACCACCGCCACGGCGGTGAGCACGGTCGCCGCCATCTCGACCAGCCGGCCGGGCGGGGCGGGTGGCGCCACGGCGCTGCCGAACTCCGGCCAGGGCGGCTCGGGCGGGACGGGCGACTGGATGGTGGGCATCCTGTCCATCGCGGCAGCCGGGATGGGGCTGTACGGGGTGGTGATCATGCGGCGGAGGATGCGGAGCTAGCCGCGCGACATAACCGTCACTAGAGCGACATAATGAGAAGAGACCCTCCATCGTGAGGGTCTTTTCTCATATATGCAGCGTGCTGCCCGTATCCTGATGCGGATTTTCCATGAGAAGCGGTTAACCTCGT
The DNA here is from genome assembly GCA_016213125.1 of Chloroflexota bacterium. Lineage (GTDB taxonomy): Bacteria > Chloroflexota > Dehalococcoidia > DSTF01 > JACRBR01 > JACRBR01. The sequence goes on from JACRBR010000329.1 coordinate 1,593, forward strand.
GGGGCCCCGGGGCGTTATCCGTTCAACCACGAAGGCCGGCGGCCCGGGCGCGGCATAGCTGTGTTTGCTCGCAAGCCGTATTGCCCCAGATTCCGACGCGATGGTATGGTTCGCACCGTTGGTCAGGGAAGAACGCGAGGAGGACCCTCATGAGGAGATGGCTGGCCATTGCCATGGCCGCACTGGTAGCGCTCGGCAGCATGGCGGGCGGCAGGCTACCCGCAGCTGAGGCCGGTCTCCCGGTCGTTAATTTCACTTTCGCGGTCGACTGCGATACGACCACCGGCGCAATCGACGCGAGTTGCACCGTTCCCAGCGGAACGACGACGGCCAGCGCTGATGTGTACGTCACGAACAACAGCGGGTCGTCGGTCCTGATGGCTGCGATGGGCGTCACCCTACGTGCATCACAGCTTGTGCTGACGCCAACCGTCCCCGTGAGTTGCGTGGGCGCCAAGCTGAATTGCAACCCCGATTTCAACGAAGGAATGGGAGGCGCCAACTGGGCGTGCGACCCCGTGCTGCCGGACAACAACCCGTCTGGCACTGACGCCGATTCGCTCATCTCCTGCATCAACGCGGTGGACCCGCCGACGCTGCCAAACGGAACTCCAGTCCGTCTCTTCCGCGTTACGTATACGGCGGTGGACGGCGTGGCGACCCTTTCGCCTATCGATGCGCAAATCTTCGACGAAACCGTGACGGAACTTGCCTCCTGCAACCCGCCCGTGAACACGTCCGCAACGTGTACGGACGCCACGCTGACGGTGGGTTCGGTCGTCGCGACGTTTACGCCGACCAGCACGCCGACGGCGACGCCGACGCCCTGCGTGGGCGCCGGTTGCCCCACGGCAACCTCGCTCGCATTCAGGACGGTGACGCCGACGCCCTGCCCGGTGGGTGCAACAGACTGCCCCACGCCGACGGGAGGCGCGGAGCCCACGACAGCGGGCGAGGCGACGGTAGCGCCGCCACCACCACCACCGCCGGCGGGCGGAGCGCCCGGAGGCACAGCCGGTGGCGCCGGCGCAGGCAGGATCACGCTTCCGGACACGGGTGAAGGCGATGACGGCGGCTCTGGCATGTTGATGGCTCTTCTGGCGGGCGCCTCCGCGCTCGGCGCGCTGGGCATCGCGAGCGGCGTCTGGTTCAGCGCGCGCCGCCGCCAGGAGGAGGACTAGTCATGACGAAGGGGACATTCATGAAGGGAACGCTCGGCAAGGCTGCCGCGAGGCTCGCGGTCGTGGGGCTGATCGCCGCGGTGGTCCTGGTGGGCAGCCAGTCGACTGCGCGTCCGCGGACCGCTGACGCGAGCCCCATCCACGCCATCTCGCTGAACTCCGGCATCTGCCTGGGGCTCGGCATCGCCTTCGGGGGCCTGGCCTCCCTGACGGCGGCGGAAGACTGCGTCCTGAACAATCTTGCCCCGGAGCAGATGCAGGAGTACGTGATGTGCCTGCGGGGCCATTTCGATCCTGCATCGGGGAAGCACGAGTGCCAGACGCCGTCCATACCGCCTTCGCCGCCCGACCCCGGAGTGCCGGCCAACGGCGATCTCATAGTGGATACACCGATTCACATAGTGCCTGACGACTTCGCCGGCCTGGACCCGTTCGACGGTAACCAGTTTCATCCGGGGCAGCCTTCCCTCATCATCGCGTTCGTGGATGACGATTTCCCCGTCCGGTTTGCGACGGACGTGGGCACCTTCACGAACTACGCGGGCATAGAGCTGGACAAGGACGTCGAGTGCAATGCGCTGGGCCTCGGTGATTTCGTGGACGCGGACTGCGACCAGGATCCTGCCACCAAGGGCGATGGCGTTGTGGCGATGCCCCTCTCCATCAGCCAGGGTCAGCTCGATGCGGCGATGGACGACACCGGCAAGGCCACCGTGCATGTGGACGTGGTCCAGGAGAGCATCAGCTTCCCGATCGAACTGACGGCGGTGGGCGTGCCGAAGGAGATCACCCTGACGCCGCTCTTCGGGAAGGGCCGGATCCAGACGGGCGCCACGCTGCCCACGCCGGGCGGCGTGTCGTTCTTCAACGAGGAGCCGGACGCGACGGACTGTAACTTCGCGGCCACGACGGCCGGCGTGCTGGGCGCCGTGAACGCGGCCGAAAAGACCGTCATCGTGGCGAAGGCGCAGGATGATTTCGGCAACGACGTGGTCGGTGCGTTTATCAACTGGGACTTCACCCAGTACTACCCGGACAATCTGCAGGCCGACGTGCCCAAGGGAAACATCGCCTATAGCGACAACATCGCCCACCAGGGCGGCGCGGCGCTGCCCCAGACGCCCACGCTGGACACGGGCGCGCTGGGCATCTCGTTCCCGCAGTTCGTGTGCGGCGGCAGGCAGCCCGGGGTTCTGGACTTTTACACATCGTTCTTCCTGTTTGCGGACAAGCAAGCCAGCACGACCGCGGATGAGACGATCCAGATCGAAGTGGTGGGTCCGGCGACCGACGTGGCGCTGACGGCGGAGCCGCCGGTCATCGACTGCAACGGCACCAACACGTCGACGGTCACCGCGACGTTCACGAACGCGGCGGGCGATCCGGTGGCCAACGGGCTGGATGCGAACTTCGAGGTGCTCGCGCTGGGCACCGCGAACCCGCTGAAGGGCGATACGACCGACGGCAAGGCCAGCACGACGATTACGCCGCTGAGCGGCGCTGGCGGCCTGACGGCCGATGGCCAGCCGAAGGGCGTGACGGTGCGGGTGTTCGCGAACGGACAGATCCATGTAAACGATCCCCTCCCGTTCGATGTGGACGGGGACGGCGAAGTCAAACCGGACGAGGGCATCGACCACGACGGCGTGCACCAGACCTTCGATACGGTCGAAAAGAGCATCCTGGTACAGTGCACGGGCGGGCCGCCCGCGCCTGGAACGGGTGCGGCGGGCGCCGGCGCTGGAGGGCCCGGAACGGGCACGATCCGGCCCCCGGACACGGGCTCGGGCCCGGCCGGGACCGCCGGGGGATTCGCCTGGTGGAGCCTCGTGGCGGCTGGCGTAGCCGGGGTCGGCCTCGCGGCGGCCGGGCGGTTGACCCGGCACAGGATGTAGCGGCCGAAGCTAGAGTCGACATAACACAGAGGCGACCCCGGGTGGTCGCCTCTGTCCTTGCCCGGGTGGTGGCTCGACATAGGCAGAAACCCGGTTAGGCGGGTTAACCCCCGGAGCAGTCTAGGCGTTATACGGATGGCGCACGGCGGGCCGTGGTCCGAACGTGTGTGCATCCGGAAGACCCCGCAGGAAGCGGCGCAGATACCCCCCGCTGGAGGAGGCAAGGAAAGGAGGAGACGGGCAGCCCGGAAGGCGTGGATGCGACCATCGCGTCGCCATAACTCGGCCGAGGACGACGTGAAGGCCAGTGCCTCCGCCCCGAGGATGCCAACCCCGCAAGACACAACGAACAAGCAGCAGACGGCGCCGCATGCGCGGCGCGCAATATCAGGAGGAAGAAACCTTGTTGAAAGTAATTGGTTTGGGCGCCCTCGCGGCGGTCGCGGCCCTGGTACTGGGCTTCGGCGCTCGTGGGGCCACGCCGACGTCCGCCGTGACGACGAACCTGACGCTGGTGAACTGCGTCCTTCTCGCGCCGTACGTCGATGATGACGCTGGGGGGCCGCGTGAAGCCGGCAACTCGAACGACGCTACCAGCCTGGACGACATCGCCATCGCCTGCAACCGGTCATTTGTTGCGGCTGACTGGGCGCTGATAGCCGGCTCCGACCTGGACGCCGGTGAGGACCCGCTGGGCGATGGCGACGGCGTGCTCGAGGCGAGCGACCTGGACGCCATCAAGGACCTTGACGCCAACCAGCTCGACGAGCGCTGCACGGGCGCGATCGACCCGACCGACGTCACGTTCCCGGCTGCCAACATGTGCAACTACATCGCGTTTGCCTTTGTGGATGACGAGGGAACGATCTCCTTCGACGCTACGGAGGGTCTGCAGGTCGATGACCTCGACGCCCTTGTTGCGAATACCACGAACTACGACTGCGACACGACTGCCGAAGACCCGGACTGCAACAACGTTCCGGCCAGTGATGGCGACGGCCTGGCTTACGCCCGTGTCTTCATTGGGCCCACCTCGTCTTCGGCCCGTGGCGACTCTGAGGAAGTGACGATTACGCAGGAAGCGGTCGACCAGACCGACTCCATCCTCACGGTCGGCGCGCCGAACGATGTGAAGCTGACCCTTACCGAGAGCCTGATCGAGACCAACAGCGACCAGAGCGGCGTCGACGACTGCGTGGCGGACACGGACGTTCGCGACGCCATCGCCCCGCCGAACTCCACACTCGCGTACGCCGTGGCGGTTGACCAGGACGACACCGAGCTGACCATGGTCCCGGTGACCATCACGGTGCAACCCCCGGGCGACGACCAGGCGCTTGCCGCGCTGGGCGAAGGCGACCCCGTGAACGACATCGTCGGCGACACGGGCGTGACCGTTGACCCGGGCGATGGGCTTCCGATTGGCCACTACCGCGTCGTGTGCGGTGGCCGTGGCACGGGAGAGACCACGATTCGCGCACAGATTGACTCTGATGGCGACTTCGCGGCCGACGACGACCAGGACAACCAGGATCTGACGATCGGTGGACCGCCCGCCGCTGTTGCCCTGACGGCGCAGGCCTCCACGATCAAGTGCGACGGCTCCGAGAAGTCGACGGTCACGGCGAAGGTGACGGACTCCGACGGCAACAACGTTGCTGACGGCGTGCCGGTGAACTTCAGCGTGGTCGCGCTCGGCACCGCCGACCCGATCAACACGGTGACCAAGGACGGGCAGGCGAGCTCCGTCGTGACCCCGCTCAGCAACTCGAGCGCGGGCGTGACGGTGATCGTGACGGCTGGCAGCAGCTCGATTGCCTCGCCGGTTCAGGTTTCGGTCCGCGTGGACTGTGCCCTGCCGCTGGTGACGCAGCCGACGCTCGGCCCTGCGGTCCCGACGGGCCCGATTACCCCTCCGGACACCGGTAACGGTGGCTACCTGGGCCAGGACGGCGCCAGCTTCCCGATGTGGACGCTGATCGCCCTGGCGCTGGGCAGCATGGTGCTGGTCGCCGGTGGTGTGGTTGCTCGCAACTCCGCGAAGTAACCGACGCCATCCGGAAACCAGTCCGGACACGGATGTCTTGAGTCAGGAGGCCCCCTCGTTCGAGGGGGCCTCCTGCCCGCCTCTGGCGGGCAGGGCCATGCGATGGCCCGCCCATCCCGGTGGGCCGCCATGCCGATGGCCCGCATCCGGCGGGCGGGGCGGCGCGTATCTTTTAAAGCGCGGCCCGCCGGTGATGGTAAGCCGCGGCCCCTTTGGCGGGGCCAGCGGAGCCGAAATATGGCAATATGTTGAGCGGTTGCGGGGAACCCAGGCGCCCGGAACGGCGTCGGGAGTGTGGAAGACGAGGGAACGGAACCGATGCAGGTAACCAGGGAACAGGGCGCCTTGGAGCGCCCGCGGCAATGGAAGCTGATGCGGGGTCTGGCGGCAGCCGCGGTGGTGGCGGCCCTGACCGTGGCGATAGGGGCGGCCGCATGCGGCGGCGGCAGCGACAAGGACAAGGGGACGCCCACGGCGAAGGCCTCGGCGACGAAGACGAAGGTCTCGGGCACGCCCACGCCGGGGCAGAACGTGGGGCTGCAAACGCCCATCGCGTTCTCAGCCGGCGATTTCCTCACGCAGGAGGACCTCGCGTCGCGGGGCCGCGGCGAGCCGGGGCGGGGTGAGTTCACCGGCCAGCGCCTGGTGATCCCGGCGATCGGTGTCGATGCGCCGTTCACCTACAAGCTCGTAGGGGGCGATGGCCAGATGCCGAACCCGGAGGGCCCGGAGGACGTGGCCTACTACGACTTCTCCGCCTGGCCCGGGCTGGGCGGCCTGCCGGATAAAGGCGGGAACGTCGTGCTCGCCGGCCACGTCGACTACATCAACTACGGCCCGGCGGTGTTCTGGAAGCTGCGCGACCTGAAGGCCGGCGACGAGGTGCAGATCGCCCTGGCCGACGGCACGTTGGTCACCTACGTCATCGAGTTCAACAAGACGATCGACCCGGAATCTGACGACTGGAGCTCGATCGTCGAGGCCACGCAGGACGATTCGGTCACGCTGATCACGTGCAGCGGGGAGTTCTCCGCGGGACATTACTCCAACCGTCAGATCATCTGGGGAAGGCGCAAGGCGGCGTAGCCCCGGGACGCCTAGGAGCGGCGCCCGCACGGAGTACGGGTGTTCGCTGATGGCTGCCGGGCGGGTGGCAGCCTAAACATACACAGGTCGGAGCGAGGGGGAACGGCATGCGTGCATCGTTAGAGCGATTGTGGGAGCGGGCGACACCGCTGCAGCGGGGCCTCTTCGCGGGTGTTCCGGCGGTCGTCATCGCGCTGGGCGCTATCGGCGCCATCTACGCCGGCGTCTCCGGCAGCGGCGACGACAAGCAGGTGATCGCCGCGACGGCCACGCCCGCGCCTGCGACGGCCACGAAGGTGCCTCCTTCCGCGACGGCGGAGCCGACGGCGACGGTAACCCCGGAGCCGGTCAGCGCCGGGCTGCAGGACGACGGCTACGACTACAGCGCCGACTACAGCGAGCCCGCCGGCGACAGCGGGGGCGGTGGCGGCGGAGGTGTGCCGCTGCGCGAGGGGGCCACGCAGACAGGCCCCGGGCCCATCACCGGCACGGACATGACGCTCTCGATCCCCTCGGTGGGCGTGAACGCGACGATCTACGGCCGCACGGTCGGCACCAACGGCCAGATGGGCGACCCGGGCGGGGCGTGGCAGGTCATCTGGTACGACTTTGCGCAGTCGTTCGTGGGCGTGGGCGGCTACCCGGGCGAGCCGGGCGCCAACGTCGTCCTCGCTGGCCACGTCGACTACATCGGCGTGGGGCCGGCCGTCTTCTGGTCCATCCGCGACCTGGCGCCGGGCACGATCGTCACCGTGTACACCAGCACCGGCGCGTACAACTACTCCATCACGTTCAACGACTGGGTGGAGCCGTACGCGGACTTCTCGCAGTACGTGGCCCAGAACGGCCAGGACAGCATCACGCTCGTGACCTGCATCGGATCGTTCAGCGGAGGCCACTACAGCAACCGCATCGTCGTGCGCGGCGTCCGGGTGTAGCGTTTGGGGATCGGGACGGCGTTCTGTAGAGTGGTAGAGGCGCGCTCAGGCGCCCGGACGAGGTAGCGCGGCGGTGAACCAGAACAAGCTGTCCATCATCCTGATCACGGTCGGGACGCTCCTTATCGTGGCCGCTATTGGCCTGTTTGCCGTCGTGGCGACCGGCGTCATCGGAACCACGGACCACAGTTCCGACCTGGAGACGATCGTCGGGTTCGGCGATATCAGCACCCCGACGCCGGGGCCGTCACCCACTCCTGCGGCGGAGTTCCCGCCCGGCGACCCGGCCGACATCGCCCGCATCGTCATCGCTGATGCGGAGATCGACGCGCCGATCGTCGTGAAGGGCGTAGACGACGCCGGCGTGATGATCGCGCCGGACAACGCTGTCGACGTCGCCTGGTACGACTTCAGCGCTCACCCGGGGTTCGGCGGGAACGCCGTCTTCGCCGGCCACGTGGACTACGTGCGGGTGGGTCCGGCCGTCTTCTGGAACATCAAGGATCTGGAGCCGGGCGACATTATCGAGGTGCGCCTCGTGAACGGCACGACCTACAAGTACGCCGTCACGCTGAAGCAGCAGTACGACGCGGCGACCGCGCCCGTGGATACGATCGTCGGCGCCACGCCGAAGGAATCGGTTACCCTCATCACCTGCGGCGGCACCTTCAACTCCGCCACGCACCAGTACGACAAGCGGCTCGTCGTGCGGGCGGAGCGCATCAAGGACGTCCCCGCGGCCCCGGGCCTGCCCCCGGGCGCCTGATCCGAAAGTCTCTTTTTCAGAAACAAACTCCCCGCTGCTACACTGGCGCATCCACCGGATGTCTCCGTTCGCAGCGAGGTGCATCGTGCCGTTCCGCATCGCCTTCGTACTCTTTCCGGACTTCGAGGAGCTGGACTTCGCCGGGCCGTGGGAGGTCTTCGGCATGGCTGCGAAGTACGTCGACCAGACCTGGGAGCCCTTCACCGTCGCCGAGAAGCCGTCCGTGCGCGGATTCCTGGGTATGACCGTCGCCGTCGACCACACATTCGAGAGCGCGCCCGCGCCTGATCTCATCTGCGTCCCCGGCGGCTTCGGCACGAGGCCCGGCATGGACGACGAGAAGCTCATCGGCTACATCAAGCGGACCGGCGCTGCCGCGCAGTACGTGACCTCCGTGTGCACCGGGGCCATGCTGCTGCACCGGGCGGGCTTCCTGGAGGGCAGGCGGGCGACCACCCACTGGGGGGCGAAGAAGGAGCTGGCCGATCTCGGCGGTGATGTCCGGCTGGTGGACGAACGCTGGGTGCACGACGGCAACGTCGTGACGGCGGCCGGCGTCTCGGCCGGTATCGACATGGCGCTCTACGTCGTCGGCTTGCTGAAGGGGCCGGTGGAGGCGCGGAAGGTGCAGAAGTTCATGGAGTACGACCCCGCGCCCCCGTATGCCGAAGTGACTGCCTGAATCGAACCGAAACGTTGGGTGTTTGCCGTGTCAGTGACCCCGGATCCCCCCGAGCTACAGCGCGTTTGGGATGCGAACGCTGCCTTCTGGGACGAATGCATCGGACCAGAAGGCAATGCATTCCACCGCGTCCTCGTCGCGCCCGCGCAGATGCGACTGCTGCGGCTTCAGCCGGGGGAGCGTGTGCTTGAACTTGCATGTGGCAACGGGCAGTTCTCGCGAGAGATGGCCCGGGTGGGCGCCATCGTCACCGCCAGCGACTTCTCGCCGGTCTTTGTCGAACGCGCGCGAAAGTACGCCAAGGATGCCGGGCTGAACATAGAGCATCGCATTGCCGACGCCACCGACGAGTCTCACCTACTTGCGATGGGCGAGGGCGGACCGTTCGATGCCGCAGTCTGCACGATGGCGATTCACGATATTGCCGAACTCAAGCCGATGGCGAGCGCGCTGTTCAGCCTCATGAGCGCGTCGGGCCGCTTCGTCTTTTCGGTGATGCACCCTGCCTTCAACGCCACCAATCCAGTCTTTGTGGCCGAGACTTTCGACGAGGATGGCGACGTCACTACGAGCTACGCGCTCAAGATCTCGGGCTATCACGACCGGTCGCCGGAGCGCGGCACGGGCATCCTGGGTCAGCCCGAGGCGCACTGGTACTTCCCGCGGACACTGGTCAACCTCCTGGGGCCGTTCTTCAAGGCGGGGTGGGTCGTGGACGGCCTCGAGGAGCCGGCATTTCCGGCGGGAATGGGTGCTCCGGAGAGGCCCTTTTCGTGGAGGAACTACCCCGCCATCCCGCCGGTCCTCGCGGTCCGAATGCGTCCTCTCCCGAAGCTGAACGGCTAGTATTCGAGCCTGAAAACTGCTAAGATCAGGCATCAGAATCGGGCCCGGCGAAGCTGCCATCGCGCCCATGCGCAGGACGACGCGAGCACCTAATCCCGCATGACCACGGACTCCACCTTCGGCAACATCCGCAACCGCGGTATTGAGGACGAGATGCGCTCGTCCTACCTCGATTACGCCATGAGCGTGATCGTCGCCCGGGCGCTCCCGGACGTGCGCGACGGCCTCAAGCCGGTGCAGCGCCGCATCCTCTTCTCGATGCACGAGATGGGCCTCCGACCGAACGCCGCCTACCGGAAGAGCGCGGCCATCGTCGGTGAGGTGATGGGCAAGTATCACCCGCATGGCGACGCGCCCGTGTACGAGGCGATGGCCCGCCTGGCCCAGGACTTCTCCCTCCGCTACTTGCTCGTCGACGGGCAGGGCAACTTCGGGAGTGTCGACGGCGACCCGCCCGCGGCCATGCGATACACCGAGGCGCGGATGTCGCGGATCACCGAAGAGATCCTCGCCGACATCGACAGCAACACCGTCGACACCTACCCCAACTACGACGACTCCCGCACGCAGCCGATCGTGCTGCCGGCGCGCATTCCCAACCTGCTCGTGAACGGCGCTTCCGGCATCGCCGTCGGCATGGCCACCAACATTCCGCCGCACAACCTCAACGAAATCGCCGACGCCATCTCCGCGCTGCTCGAGAACCCGGAGACGACGACGGAAGAGTTGGCGGCGATCGTAAAGGGGCCGGACTTCCCGACCGGGGGCATCATCTTCCGCATGCGGAAGGACTCTGCGCTCGACGACGACGGCAAGCGTCACGACTTCATGCGCGATGCCATCAAGGAGGCGTACGCGGACGGCCGGGGCCGCATCATGATGCAGGCGCGCGCCACCATCGAGGAGATGGCGAAAGGCAACCGCTGGCAGATCATCGTGACGGAGCTGCCATACCAGGTGAACAAGGCCTCGCTCGTCGAGAAGATTGCCGACCTGGTGAAGGAGCGCAAGATCACCGGCATCAGCGACCTGCGCGACGAGTCCGACCGCCACGGCATGCGCATCGTCATCGAGCTGGGCCGCGAGGGGCAGGCGGCCCACGTACTCAACCAGCTCTACAAGCACACAGCGATGCAGACCTCGTTCGCGGTGAACATGGTGTCGCTGGACGGCGGCCAGCCGAAGACCATGGGCCTCAAGAAGATGCTCGAGGCCTACATCAATCATCGCCGCGACGTCCTCCGCCGCCGCACCGAGTTCGAGCTGGAAAAGGCGCGCGACCGCGAGCACATCCTGCAGGGCTACCTCATCGCGCTGAAGGATCTCGACAAGATCATCGCAACCATCCGGGGCGCGGACTCGGCCGAGGACGCCAAGGCCAAGCTGATGGCGAAGCCGTGGGAGATGAGCGACCGCCAGGCGCAGGCGGTGCTGGACCTGCAGCTGCGCCGGCTGGCCAAGCTGGAGCGCGAGAAGATCGAGGAAGAGCACCGCGAGCTGATGAAGCGGATCAACTACCTGGAGGATCTGCTCAAGAGCCCTCGCAAGATCGACCTGCTGATCCGCGACGACATGGCGGAGATCAAGAAGGACTACGGCGATGAGCGCCGGACACAGATCGTCGACACGGGCGTCGACGAGATCAACGAAGAGGACCTGATCGCGCACCAGGAAACGGTGGTGACGCTCTCGAACCGCGGGTACGTGAAGCGCATACCGCTGGAGTCGTACCGGCTCCAACGCCGCGGCGGCAAGGGCATCACCGGCATGGTGACGCGCGAGGAGGACGCCGTACGGCACCTCATCGTGTGTGACACGCACGACAACGTGCTGTTCTTCACCGAGCGCGGGCGCGTCTTCATGTCGAAGGCGTGGGACCTTCCCGACGCCAAGCGCCAGGCGAAGGGCATCCCGCTGGTCAACGTCATCGACTGCGACCCCGGCGAAGAGATCACGGCGATCGTCACCATCCGCGACTACACCAAGGACTTCATGGTCATGGCGACGGCGCAGGGCGAAGTGAAGAAGACGCCCCTCACCGAGTTCAAGGAAGTCCGCCGCAACGGCAAGATCGCGATGGACCTGGAGAAGGGCGACCAGTTCGTCGCCGCCAAGCTTGTTCACGACAACGACGAGATCGTGATGATCACGTCCAACGGGCAGGCGATTCGCTTCCCCGTGACCGTGCTGCGGTCAGCCTCCCGGACCTCGGGCGGCGTGCGCGGCATCAAGCTCGACAAGGGCGGCCGCGTCGTCTCACTGGAGGTCGTCACGCCGGGTCACGAGCTGTTCAGCATCACGGAGAAGGGCTTCGGCAAGCGCACGCCGTTCGACGAGTACCGCATCACGAACCGCGGCGGGCAGGGCGTGCGCAACTACCAGATCGCGCCGAAGACCGGGAAGGTCATCGCCTCGCGCACGGTGCACTCCGGCATGGAGCTGATCGTCATCAGCAAGGATGGCATCGTCATCCGCACGCGCATGGACCAGATCCGCATGACGGGCCGGTCCGCGCAGGGAGTGTCCGTGATCAACGTCGCCACCGGCGACTCCGTGGCCTCGCTCGCCACCATCGAGATGGGCGCCACGGGCCCCGGAGGCGGGCCGAAGGGTGGCGGTGACGACGGCGACGAGCCCGAGGGCGAGCAGGGCAGGCTCGACGGGATCGAGGCGCCCGGCGGCAAGCTCGCGAACGGCGGTTCGAAAAAGCCGACGCCCATCCGCGGCCGCCAGGCCCGCGCCGCCGCGCCCGCTCCGGCAAGGAACGCGGCCGCAAAGCCCTCTCCCGCGACGAAACAGGCCGCCACGAAGCCCGTCGCGAGCAAGCCCGCGTCGCGCGCCGCGGCGAAGCCCCCGGCCCGCAAGCCGGCGCCGCGCCGTCCGGCCAGCCGCGGCCTCAGGTCCGCCCGCCTCAAGAAGCGTTAAGGCGTGTGGCACAGCCGTCCTCGGCTGTGCTTCTTTGCCCCACGATGCATGCCGCGTATCGCGCATAACATGGCAGCCCGTACGCTTCCCTGATATGAGCAGCGGCGATGCGCGAGACACCCTCCCCGATGCGCTGATCGAGTACCTGGCCGGCGGCAGGCTCGTCGCCGGAGCGACCGTCGACGCGGATGGCCGTCCGTACACGATGGTGATGAACTCCGTCATCGCTGTCGACGCGCACACCATCCGCTTCGCGCTCGACCACCGCACGCACACGCTGGCCCACCTGCGCGAACGTGCGGCGATGATGCTCGAGGTCATCGGCGACGGCTTCGTATTCGGCGTGCGAGGCGAGGCGCGCATCGTGAAGGAGCTGATGGAACGATGCCCCGTCCCCAGCGCGCTGATCCAGTTCGATGTCGAGGCCGTGAAGAGCGACCTGCCGCCCGGCGTCCAGATCAAGGGCATCGAGTTCGACTGGGGCAGCCTCGCGCCGGTCATGGGCCCCGTCGAAGCCCGCATGTTCGAAGAGATCCGCGCGTTCGATCTCAGCTAAGCGCACGCTGCCGGAGATGCCCCGCATGTGATCGCGACTAGCATTCAAGCGCGACGCTCCCCTGTCAACTGTCCCCTGTCCACTGTAAACTCACCGCCATGCCTTCCTGGGTCGTTTCCGAGGATGTGTTGTCGCAGGGCGTATCCGTGCGCGATGCGCGCCGCGAAGACTTGCCGCGCATCGTGGCGCTGTATCGCACCGACGAGCTGACGCGAAAGCACAAGGGAGCGGCCGACGCGGAGGTGGAGCCCGGCTACTATGCCGTCTTCGATGCCATCGAGCGCGACCACCGAAACCGGCTGCTCGTTGCCGAGGCCGGCGGCGTGATCGCGGGATCGTTCCAGCTCACTCTCGTGCCAGACATGCAGCCGGATGGCCGCGACGTCGCGATCGTCGAGAACGTGATTGTCGACGCCGCCGCCCGCGGCCGCGGTATCGGCTCGGCGATGATGCGCTGGGCTGTCGACGAGGCGCGCCGCCACGGCTGCTCGCAGGTGAAGCTCACCAGCAGCCGCACCCGCGTCGGCGCGCACCGGTTTTACGAGCGGCTCGGTTTCGAGCCAACCCATGTCGGGTTCAAGATCCTGCTATGACGCCAATGAAATCTGCGTTACTCGCCTTCACGTTGTCGTTGACTTTGATCTCCGCGTGCAGTGACGAGCCCGGGATGGATGACACTTCCTTCCCCGCGGCTGCACTACTTGCGAACGAAGACTTGAGCGGCCTTGAGGTAGTGACATTCCTGCCCGGTTCGGGCGTGGAAGGGCTGTTCTGTGGTCTCGAAGTCGATCCTGCAGCTGCCAGGGCCACCAGGTTGTTTGCCAAGAGCGCCACCGATAGGTTCGCGGAAGGTGGTTTCGTGACTCAACAGCTGGTGGTGTTGCCTACCGAGGATGCCAAGGACTTGATGCGAGACGCGACGAACGCCTGTGCGAGAACTGAGCACGACGTAGTGAATGAAGTTGAACCTCTCAGCGGCGTGGGTGATGAGGCCATACTAGTTCGGTACAGCCTGCTGCCCGCTGGTGACATTTCGGCGTGGTCCGGTCATTTCGTCCTTTTCCGCCGTGGGAACGTGGTTTGTCGGCTTAGCGATACATGGGACGACAGAGGAGGGCTAGGGCGAGAGCGTGTTGTAGAGCTTGCGTCGAAGGCCGACCGTAAGCTTCAGGAGAAGTCAGCCGCTCGTGGTTCGTGATCCAGCGCGTTCGCGCGGGATCCCGCTTGCTTGCTAGAGTTCGTCCTCGAGCGAGATTTCTCCCTGAGGTAGTCGCATCTCAGATAGAGTTGGCTGCATCGCCGCATCGTGGATGATACGCTTGATCTCGTCCTCCAGCGACAAGCGGTCCTGGCGTGCCATGACGATGAGCTGATCGATCAGGTCATCAGGCAGGTCGAGAAGCAGGTCGTTGGGACCAAGTTCGACGTTCATCGTGCCCATCACTCAAACACCCAGGGGTCGGTGTCGCGCTTCCAGGGGATCGGCGGCATGTCGCCGAAGAAGAGGGCGATCTCGCGCTTTGCGCTGGCGGGGGAGTCGGAGCCGTGGGTGAGGTTGCGGCCCGTTTCGAGGCCGAAGTCGGCCCGGATGCTGCCGGTCTCCGCCTCGAGCGGGTTCGTCTTGCCCATCGTCTGCCGCATCGCCTGGATGGCGCTCGGGCCCTCAAGGACCGCCGCGATAATGGGCGACGAGGTGATGTAGTCGACCAGCCCCGGGAAGAAGGGCTTACCCTCGTGCTCGGCGTAGTGCTTCTTCGCCAGCGGCTTGGACACCTTCATCAGCCGGATGCCGACGATCTTCAGCCCTCGCCGCTCCATGCGGCCGATAATCTCGCCCGCCAGCCCGCGCTGCATCGCGTCCGGCTTGATGAGCAACAGCGTCCGTTCCATGGCCATGTTGATTGCCTCCTCCGTACACAGTCAGCGCCCGCCGGGGCGAGCGCGCGATCTCGATGATGCCGCCGGAACTATAGCGGACAGTCGAAGAACCGTCAGCGTTGCGGTCCGATGGCCGGCGCACGCAGGTACATCGGCACCAGCGCCGTCGCTGCGTCGACGCTGCCCGCTGCGAGCCGCCGCTGGCCGAGCTCGGCTAGCGCTACGACGCGGTGGTGGTTGGCGTGCACGACCCCCGCGCCGGCACGAAGCGCGGCGTCGGCGAGCGCGTCGTCCACGTCGCCTGTCACGATGTCGCCGGCATGCAGGTGGCCTTCGACCTCCGGTGCCTTTGTGATGGCCGGTGCGGCCTCCTCGGACCACGCATCGCCGCTCTTGCGGTACGCCGCCCACGCCAGCTCGCCGCGCCCCGCACGGTGTACGGCGAAGACGCGTTGTGGCACAGCCGCCCCCGGCTGTGCGGCGCCAGGCTCTCGCGCGGCGCCCCAGGCGTCAAGCTCCAGCCGCCCGACGCCCACGATGGGCACGCCGAGCGCGTGCGCCAGTGCCTTCGCGATGCTGACACCCACCCGAAGCGCCGCATACCCACCGGGGCCAACGTCCACGAACACGGCGGTCAAGTCGCCCTTCGTACGCCCGGTCTGGGTCAGCAGCCGGTCGATGTTTGGCAGCAGCTCCACGCTGTGGTTCCGCTGCGTCTCCCACGTCAGCGTCGGTCCCGCCACGCCCCCCACGGCCAGCGCAATGCCCGGACGATCATCGGCCGCGTCGATACAGAGCTGCATTAAGTTCACCGCAGAGGCGCAGAGGGCGCAGAGTTCTTCTGAATGGTGTTCGCGAACCGCTTCACGCCCCGAACCAGCGTGGGCACGTTGAAGTTAATCAGCAATCCCGCCGGAAGTCCGGTGAGCTTCAAGTACGTGATGATCTGTGCCTCATGGACGGGCAGAAGACCGTCGACCGCCTTCAGCTCAACGATCACAATCTCATCCACTACAAGGTCGAGTTGATACCCAGCATCGAGCCGTGCGCCCTTGTATTCCACAGGCAGAGGCACCTGACGGCGAAAAGGCAAGCCCACCAACGAGAGTTCGCGACAGAGACACGTCTCATATGCCGATTCCAAAAGACCCGGCCCAAGCGCGCGATGCACCTCGATGCAGGCGCCGATGATGCGCTGTGTGAGTGCATTGAGCTCGGGAGGTAGTTCTTTGTCGGCGAGAATCTTATCAACCATCAGAGACCTCCTCTGCGCCCTCCGCGCCTCTGCGGTGAAGCGAAGTCAATATCCGCGCGCGGGATCGACGATGTTGCGCAGCGGCTGCCCGTCGAGGTAGCGGCGGAGGTTCTCGGCGAAGATCTCGACGGCGCGGACGTTGTAGATCTCGGTGCCGCCGCTGATGTGCGGGGAGACAATGACGTTCTCCATGTCCCAGAGCGGACTGTCGGCGGGCAGCGGCTCCCTCTCGAACACATCCAGCGCCGCGGCGGCGATCCAGCCCTCGCGCAGGGCGAGGATCAGCGCCTCTTCGACGACGACCGGCCCGCGTGCGATGTTGACCAGCGACGCCGTCGGCTTCATCATCCGCAGCTCCGCTTCGCCGATCATCCCGCGCGTCTCAGGGGTGAGGGGCATGCTGAGGACGACGTAGTCACTCTCGCGGAGCAGGCGTGGAAGTTCGGATGACGGGAGGATCTCGTCCGCATAGGCCGCCGACTCCCGCTTCGTGGC
>JACRBR010000326.1 GCA_016213125.1 Chloroflexota bacterium
CGAAAATGCAAAACGGCTTTTTCTGCAAATCGGGCAAATTGTGCAAAACGGATGGAAGAACGCAGTCACTGTCTTGAAGGTCCCTATTTCCAGACCCAGTACTAGAGGGGCTTTAGCCCCTCCGAATAGGCACGGGGAAAGTCCCCGTTCCAATCCGGTACTAGAGGGGCTTAAGCCCCTCCGAATAGGCAGGGGAAAGTCCCCGTTCCAATCCGGTACTAGAGGGGCTTTAGCCCCTCCGAACAGGAGCTTCCATCCTCTTGCGTGCGAGGTGCAAGCCTACCGAAGCGGAACGCCCAGGCACCTACCCCCGCAGCGCGGCGACCGAAGACCGGTCGGCGATGGCGAGGCCGGATCGCGCCAGCGCCTGCGCCTGTGCGCCCGTCGTCTCGAAGCCGGTGCCGACGGTGCCGCCCTCCAGGAAGCGGGCGTAGATGCCTTCGACGATGACGGCGAGCTTGAAGTGCGCCAGCACGACGTAGTAGTCGATGGCGCTGAGATCCCGCCCGCTCTTCTCCGCGTAGCGGGCAACTGCCTCACGGCGGGAGAGGAAGCCCGGCTGGGCCGTGACGGAGTTGCTGGCGACCCCCGTCTGTGAGCCCGAGTCGGCGTCAGCCCAGTACATGTACAGCAGGCCCACATCGGACAGCGGGTCGCCGAGCGTCGCCATCTCCCAATCGAGGATGGCGGCGATGCGTCCGTCATCGCCCAGCACGCAGTTATCGATGCGGTAGTCGCCGTGGACGATGGTGTGGTCGCCGCGGTCGGGCGGGAGTGCGGCCTGCAGGCGGCGCGCAAGCTCCGGCAGTTCGGGGAAGTCTCTCCCGGTGTGCTGCGCGATCTGCCCGGCGAAGCGGCGGACCTGCCGCTCGATGTACCCGGCCGGCTTGCCGAAGTCGCCGAGGCCCACCTTCGCGGGATTGACCGCGTGCAGCGCGACGAGCGTATCGACGAGGTTCTCGCCGATCCGGCGGCGATCGTTCTCGGCGAACTTCGCGCTGAAGGCGGCCGGATCGGCCGGGATCATGCCGTCCACGAACGACATGATGTAGAACTGCGCGCCGATCACGGCCGGGTCCTCGCACAACGCCATCGCATGCGGGACCGGCAGGCCCGCGGGCTCCAGCGCCGAGATGACCCGGAACTCGCGCTTCATGTCGTGCGCCGTGGGCAGGACGTGCGACAGCGGCGGCCGCCGCAGCACCCACGCCTTGTCGCCGGACTCGAGGCGGTAGGTGATGTTCGAGCGGCCGTGGCCGATGACCTTCGCCGAGAGCGACGGCACGGGTTCCACGTGCTCGCTGAACCACGGCACCAGGCGCTCGAACACGATGCCGGGGACGTTCTCGGTGGTGGTCACGGTTATGGGGCCCTCCCGGTCGCTGCGCCTTCGTTCTCCCGCCGGGGTGACCGTAGCGCGCGGCCAGATTACAATCGGTCGGATTACAACTGAATCCCGTTCATTTTCGCCCCGGCCCCCCGGAGCGAACCAGGAGGCAACATGGCCATCGACTTTACGCTCTCACCCGATGTGGAGGACGTCCGCAATCGGGTGCGCCGGTTCATGGACGAAGAAGTCCGGCCGACGGAAGAGAAGCTACGCCAGAACGAGTCAGACCGCAACGCGTACATCTCGGCCATCGTCGGGCTGCGCCAGCGCGCGCAGGACCTGGGCCTCTGGAACCCGCACCTCCCGGCCGAGTGGAAGGGGATGGGGCTGGGGCCCGTGGCGATGGCGTTCGTCTCGGCGGAGGCCGGCCGGACCGGGATGGGGCCGTACATCATCAACGCGCAGGCCCCCGACGAAGGCAACATGCACACGCTGCTGCACGCCGCGAATCCGGAGCAGCAGGAGAAGTACCTGCGTCCCCTCGCCGAGGGCCGTTCGCGCTCCTGCTTCGCGATGACGGAGCCGGAGGTCTCGGGCTCCGACCCGACGCTGATCCAGACGCGGGCGGAGAAGGACGGCGACGACTGGGTGATCAACGGTCACAAGTGGTTCATCTCGGGCGCGAAGGGTGCGCGGTTCGCCATCCTCATCGCCTGCACGGACCCGGACGCCGACCCGCCCCAGGCGCGCAACTCCGCTTTCCTCGTCGATCTGCCGCAGCCGGGATGGGAGATCGTGCGCGACATCGACACGATGGCCGGCATGGGCAACCACTGCGAGATCCGCGTCACCAACCTGCGCGTGCCGAACTCGGCGATGCTGGGTGAGCGGGGCCACGGGCACCTGCTGGGACAGTACCGGCTGGGGCCCGCGCGGCTGGCGCACTGCATGCGGTGGATCGGCAACGCCGAGGTCGCGCTGGAGATGATGGTCGACCGGGCCCTCAACCGGTACACGCACGGCTCGCTGCTGGCCGACAAGCAGGCGATCCAGTGGATGATCTCGGAGTCGGTGCTGGAGATGTACGCCGCCAAGCTGATGGTGATGCACGCCGCGTACCTCATCGAGAACGGCCTGCCGTTCAAGCACGAGGTGGCGATGGCGAAGTACCACGTTGCCAACACGCTCTGGCGCACGGTCGATCGCGCGGTGCAGGTGCACGGCGCTCTCGGTTATTCGACGGACACCCCACTGGAGCGCCTGCTGCGCAACGCGCGTTCGGCGCGGCTGGTGGATGGCGCCGATGAGGTGCACCTGCAGACGATCGCCAGGAACACGATCGGCTGGTACAAGGAAGAGGGCAACACCCGTAAAGCCACGGGCGACCTGCTATAGCAGCGGGCCGGTGCCCTTCTGATACTATGGCGAACGTGATTCGCGCGCTCACCCCGCTCTGCGCCGCGGTCGTGCTGCTTGCTGTCGCCTGCCGCGGCGGCAACGGCGACAATCCTCCTCCGACCTCCGTCAGCACCATCGCCCAGACCCCGGCCGCAGCACCCGGCTGCAGTCCGGCCCGCGCGGCGCAGCCGGGCGACACGGCGGCC
>JACRBR010000327.1 GCA_016213125.1 Chloroflexota bacterium
CCGCCGCCCGCCCGTGATGCGATATTTGGTGTTCGTCATCTTCCGGAAGGATAACGTCTCGCGGCGCGGCGATCCCGCTCAATCCGTCGGGGTTTCTCACAAGCTGGCCGCGCCGAACGGCCGACATTCGGGCGTGCGCTGTACGCTTTGCGTATGACAGGGGCGGTTCTGCGGCGGTATTGCCTGGCGAAACCGGGTGCGGTTGCGGAGTACCCGTTCGGCCCCGGCGCGCGCGTCTACAAGGTCGCGGGCAAGATGTTCGCGCTCATACCCGACGACCCGCCGCTTCGCATTAGCCTCAAGTGCGATCCTGCCCTGGCCGAGATCCTCCGCGAACAGTTCCCCGCTGTCCGGCCTGGCTATCACTTCAACAAGCGGCACTGGAACACGGTGGATGTCGACGGCTCGATCCACGATGGACTCGTGCGCGAGTGGGTCGATCACTCCTACGACCTCGCTGTCTCGGCTCTGCCTCGCGCGATTCGAGAAGCCCTTCCCGGGCCTGGTGCACGACGCGCAAGCGAGGGGCGCCGGCCGTTCGGCCGCGCCCCTCGCTGAAAGTGGGGTTGCCGTGCGCCTCAGGCGTACCGCTCGCCCAGCCGGCGAGACACGTTGGTCCACTGCAGGCGTGAAGACGAGTTCAGCCAGTCGCGATACGTCTCGCGGCGGACCCGCCGCGCGGCAGGCGACGCCTGGCCGTCCTCGGGCACCGACACGGTTCGCACACCATGCAGCATCGCGCAGAATCCGCAGTAACATCCGCCTACCATCGTTCGGTCGTTCATCACTACCTCCATCGGCCGGGTTGCCTGTCCGCGCCGTTCCTTCATGTGCATCATCGGAGGAGCGATGTAAACTCGGCCACAGCGCGGTAACCGGTCTGTAAAGCGTGCGGAAATTCGCCGCGGCCCGCGGCCGCGAAGGGGGACCTCATGCCGGATGTTGAGTTCACCGTTGAAGGTCACGTTGGACTTCTTCGGTTCAACCGCCCTGAGCGCATGAACGCCATCACCTACGAGATGCTGGCCTCCATCGAGGAGATCACGCGCGAAGCGAACGCCGACGACATGGTGCGTGCCGTCGTGGTCACCGGCGCCGGGCGCGCCTTCAGCGCCGGCACCGACCTCCAGCAGCTCTCGGCCCAGCCTCCGCCCATGGGTCGCGCCGAGTCGTACGGGCGGGCATACGGCGATGACACGCCTGCGCCCTGGACCTTCCCCTCCATCAAGAAGCCCGTCATCGCCGCAATCAATGGCCCGGCCGTCGGTCTGGGCGCTGAGTTCACCTTGCAGTGCGATTTGCGCCTCGCCGCGGAGTCCGCGCGCTTCGGCTGGGTGTTCGTGCACCGCGGCCTTGTGCCGGATACGGCGGCGGGCACGTGGCTGCTGTCGCGCATCATCGGCTTGCAGCAGGCCGCGCGGCTGCTGTTCACCGGCGAGATCATCGGCGCGCAGGAGGCGAAGTCCATCGGCTACGTGCTGGACGTCGTGCCCGACTCCGAGCTGATGGACCGCGCGATGGCGCTGGCTGCCGCCGTCACCCGCGGCTCCCCGCTGGCCGCGGGCGAGATCAAGCGCCTGCTCTACCGCGGCCTCGTCCGCCCGCCGATGGACCACCTGGCAGACAGTACGGCGACCATCACGAGGATGTTCCAGAGCGACGACTTCAAAGAGGGTGTCCGCGCCTTCCTGGAAAAGCGCGATCCTCAATGGACAGGCCATTAGGACGTTGACACCCGCACCGACTCGTATGAGGATGTGCGGGTGCTACAGGCGTTACGCTCTCTCGTTCCTGTTCGCTCCCGGTCGCTGCTCTGCTTGGTCGCCCTGGCGCCGCTGCTTCTGATCGCCGCGCGGTGCATCGACAACGAGACGCTCTATCAAGACGCGTCCGGCGACTGGCACATTGTCGGCGAAATGCACAACGAGACGGATATTCAGGGCGCCGGCATGGTCCTCGGCGGAACCCTCTTCGACGCGGAGGGCAACGTGCTCGACACAACGCAGGTTGCGGCCTGCCCTATGGAGCTTTCCCCACATAGCTTCATCGGCTTCGACCTGCATTTCCAGTACGCAGGGTCCCGACCCGCGCGCTACGAAGTGCGCGCAGTCAACGGGCGCGCCCTGGAACAGGCGCTGCCAGATTCCGGCTTGGGCCTGCAGGATTTCGAAGCCGCGTCCGCTTCCGACGGCCTGCGCATAGGGGGAACGGTCACAAGCACCAGGACCTACACGGGAATCCTCACTGGCTGCGTCGCAGTGTACGACAGCGCCGGAAGGGTCATCACGCACTTCACGCTGATCAACTTCGGCCTGAACAGTCCGCTCACAGCGGGCGAGCCGCAACCGGTGATGTTCACCCTTCCGACGTCGATGGTGGAGCCCGGAGGGACGGCAGTTCGACTGTGGCTGGCGGGAGATTCGGCCACGCCGCTCGAGTCCGACTACGCGTTTGTGATGACAGACAGCATCCCCATTCAGTAGGCAATCGGCGAAAATCACCGGGAACAAATTCCCCAGACGCGGCGTCCTTTTCTCACGGCCCCCGGCACCACGGGACCGATGAGGAGGACAACCATGACTGGCTATACCAAGAACCACCGCTGGCTCGTCGCGGGCGTGGCGAGCGTGCTCCTGCTGGTGGGAGCCGCATGCGGGGGCGCCGTGGCCGATGAGGACGCGCCTCGCGGCGCTACAGGTGGCACGACGTCCGGCCCCATGTCCACCGGCGACGAGTTCGCGCGCGAGGCGGAAGACCAGACCCAGGGCGGAGACACCGTCAAGTCCGGTGCGCCGCTCATCGAGGGCAGCATCGCCACCGACGGTGCGGGCAACGTCCAGAGTAGCGGCGGCTCCGGCACAATCCCCGGTCAGCTCCCCTCGACCTTCGACCGCAAGATCATCATGACCGCCACCCTCAGCCTCGAGACCGAAGAGGTCTCGAAGCGGTTCGAGGACGTGGGCAACATCGCCGCCCAGAACGGCGGGTTCATCTCCAGCTCGTCGTTCGGCAACGACGACGAGAACCAGACCGCATCCATCACCATTCGCATCCCCACCCAGAGCTACCAGGCCGCGCGGGTCGCGCTGCGCAAGCTGGGCGATGTGAACGCCGAACAGTCCAGCGCCAGTGACGTCACCGAGGAGTACACCGACCTCGACTCCCGTCTGCGCAGCCTGCGGGCTGTAGAGGCGCAGTACGTCGAGTTCCTCACGCGCGCCACGACCATCGACGAGATCCTCACGGTGCAGGACCGCCTGAACGCCACGCGCATCGAGATCGAGCAGGTGCAGGGACGCATCAACCTGCTGAACAACCAGACCGATCTCGCCACCATCACGGTTCACCTCGACCCGCCGGTCGTGCAGCAGCAGCCCGTCACCGACGACGGCAAGACCACTCCGGTCGAGGCGCTGGAGGAAGGTTGGGAGGCCTCGCTCGAGCTGTTGGGCGGTGCCGCAGCTGTGGTTCTCGTGGTGGTCGCCTTCTCTTGGTGGCTGGTGCCGGTGTGGGTGGCCATCGCCTACCTCGTCCGCCGGCAGGCGAAAGCCACGAAGGAGCGCCAGCCGACCCTGCCGCCACCCGCGCCTTCGATGTAACGTCTTCGCGAGGAAAACAGAAGGGGCAGCGCCTGCTGCCCCTTCGCCGTGTCATCTCTCCGCCGCGATGTTCATCGCCCGCGTTGGCCGTCAGAACGAGTCCGTTGCCCACCCCGCCTGTCCCGGCGCCTCCTCCACCCCCACGCTGATCGACGTCAGGTTCGACACGCCATCGAATCCCAGGTCCGCCTTCACGCGCGCGATGAAGTACTCCGCCAAACGCTCTGCCGTCGTATTGTCCAGCGGCAACGGGGCCACGTCACGCTTCGGAAGGACGAAACCGCGCTCGCCCAGCCGCACTTTCCAGTTGCTGACGCCCTCATCGATCTCAAGGAGCGGGCTCTCACGTTGTAGGAGGAACTTGTGGTCCAGTTCGTCGCAGACCGTCCGCCCCGCCCTCTTCAGCATCCCAAAGTCGATCACCCATGCGTCGTCCGTCAGCGTGCCCGTGACTTCTATGGTGACGGCGTAGTTGTGCCCATGCAGCGGCTCCATCTCCCCGCCGAACGTCGCCATGTGGGCTGCGGAGAACTTCAGCCGCACCTTCTCGACTCGTACGCGATACTCCATGCCGCCAGCGTAGCGGGCTGACGGGAAGCGGCACAGCCGTTCCATCCTGCTCTGCCCTCGAAATCAGCGG
>JACRBR010000335.1 GCA_016213125.1 Chloroflexota bacterium
AGCGGCCGTAGTCCCGGTCGATGCGCTTGATCATCTGGTACAGCGCCGCCGGCCAGATCTCCCACCCGAACGCCGTGCGCGGGCCCGGCCCCATCATGGGCCGGATCCCAAGGTTACGGTCGCCCTCCGCCGCCGCAACGATTGTCCGCTGGTACAGGTTGATGCCGATGAAGTCCAGCTTCTCGCGCATCGCTTCCATGTCGCCCGGGCGGATGTCCATCTTCCGCAGCATCTTCTCCTGCTCGAGGTACGCCTGCGGATACGTCCCCTTCACGATCGGGTCGATGAACCAGACGTTGTTCCACGCGTGGTGCCGCTCCGCCGCCGCGCGGTCGGCCTCGCTGTCGCTCGCCGGATACGACGCCTCCATGCTGTAGGCGCTGCCAACCATCTCCGGATTCCCTGTAGCCCGCATCGCCTTCATCGCGCTCGCCTGCGCCAGGTTCACGATGTGCGACGCCTTCACCGCGCGGTCGCTGTCGCGCACACCGGGCGCATGGATGCCGAAGAGATAGCCCAGGTACACGAACACCCACGGCTCGTTGAACACCATCCAGTTCTTCACGCGGTCGCCGAGCGCGTTCACAATGGTCTCGCAGTACTTCGTGAAGTGTCCGATGATCTCGCGGTTCGACCAGCCGCCCCGGTCTTCGAGCCACTGCGGCAGATCCCAGTGATACAGCGTAGGGAACGGCATGATCCCGTTCGCCAGCAGCTCATCCACCAGCCGGCTGTAGTAGTCGACGCCCTTCTGGTTCACGGTGCCGCTCGCGTCGGGAAAGATGCGCGCCCAGGCGATACTGAAGCGGTACCCGCGCATGCCGAGCTGCTTCATCAGCGCGACGTCTTCCTTGTATCGGTGGTACTGGTCGCAGGCGATGTCGCCAGTCTCGCCAGTGTTGATCTTCCCTTCCGTGTGCGAGAACCGGTCCCACACGCTTTCGCCCTTCCCGTCCTCGTCCCACGCTCCCTCCACCTGGTACGAGGCGGTGGCCGTGCCCCAGCTGAAACCCGCGGGAAAGGCGACTGTCTTCATGTGAGATTCTCCGGTTGTTGGCTTCGAGGGTGTTGTGCGAGTGTGAGTGTACGGGCGCAGCGCATTGGCCGGAAGCGGAGACCGCATGTCGCCGCGCGGACCCGGTTCGCCCCTGACCGTCTGTCGGGTTCTAGCGGCCGGCGCCCGTGCCCACCCGCAACGCTAGTTCGTCGTCCACGTGCAGGCTGCCGTCCTCGTGCGTGTAGAACAGCCGCTTGAACGTCAGCCCGCGCTCGCGAAAGCGCGCCCCGCCACCCTCGTGCCGCTCCACCACGCACATCACCAGCACCACTTCGCACCCTTCGCCCACCGCGAACTCCGTCGCCTGCATCGCCGCCCCGCCCTGCGTGACGGCGTCCTCGACGATCGCCACCCTGCGACCCGGCCGGATCAGCGGCCCTTCGTCCTCCGCCGCTGCCTGCCGCAGCTTCGCCTTGTCGCTGGGCCCGTGGTCCTTCGCCTCCGCCCGCCCGAAGAACGTCGGCAGCACCACGCCGGTCTCCAGCGCAGCCTGCGCCACCGCGTCCGCGATCGGAATGCACCCCGCCGCCAGTCCGCCCACCGCCTCCGCGCCCGACTCGATGATCGCAGGCGCCATCAGCGCCCCGATGATTCGCGCATACCGCGGATGCAGCGCCACGCCCTTCAAATCGAGATAGTAGTTCGAGTATCCCCCGGAGTTCAGCCGCACCGGCGTCTCATGGATCGAGAGGCAATGCTTCTCGATCGCCGCCTTCAGCGTCAGCACGTCGTCATACGTTACCGGCATCGCGGCTTCTCTCCAGTCTGCTCACCCCGCGCGCGCCGCGACAGCAGCCGGACGCTTGGCGGTCTTCTTCGAGGCGGCGACGCCACGCATCGACGGGCCAACCGCGGATTTCACCGTCCTTCTCTTCCGCGGTGCCGTGGTTGCGCGAGCGAGCTTCACATCGACCTTCATGTCGAGCGCGTTGGCCACCCGCACGATCGTCTTGAGCGTCATGTTCTCCTGCCCGTCGAGCAGCTTCGTGACATAGCCGCGCGAGGTACCCAATCGCTCGGCGAGTTCGGATCGTCGGACATTGGATCGGATCATCGCCGCGACGACCTGCTCCGTGAAGTCGAGGACCAGCCCCTCATACAGATACTCGGGGTCATTCCACCATTCGTCGAATCTGCTCTGCAGGCGTTCAATGGACTTCATCGCGACTGTGCCTCCTGGTACAAGCGCCGTAGTGTGCGCGCTCGCGCTAGTTCCTGGCTCGGGGCGCGTCGCGTCTTCTTCAGGAACCCGTTGGTAACGATGATCACGCGATTGCCGTGAAGAAAGCACAGCAGTCGCACGTAATCCGCTTTCAGTTCGTACAGATTCTCTTCCAGCCGTTTGAATTTCTGATCGTTCCTGATGTCAAACGGTCCGTTTTGGGACTCGGCGATGCGTTCCACCAGCACCGTCAACTTCTGCTGAATCCTGATCGGCAGGCCGTCGATGAAATCCGCTACCTCACTTCGGCCGTTGCGGACAATGATCTGTACGTGCCAGAGCCCGGAACGCCATGGCTGCGCGCCGATTTGCATTAGTTTACCTGTAGGTGAACTCTCGTCGCAACAGCTAGGCGCCGCTTTAGTCGAACAGCGCCTTCTGGGGCGAGGGCGCTCCCGCCCGAGGCTGCAGCCCCAGGTGCTCGTACGCCAGCCGTGTCGCCAGCCGCCCGCGCGGCGTCCGTTGCAGGAATCCCAACTGCATCAAGTACGGCTCGTACACGTCCATGATCGTGTCCGCTTCCTCAGAGATGCTGGCCGCGATCGTCTCCAGCCCCACCGGCCCGCCGTCGAACTTCTCGATGATCGTCCGCAGCACCCGCTCGTCGACGTTGTCCAGCCCCAGGTGGTCGATCTCCAGCGCCCCCAGCGCCTCCAGCGCCACCGCCTCCGTGATGTGCCCGTCCGCCCGCACCTGCGCGAAGTCCCGCACCCGCCGCAGCAGCCGGTTCGCCACCCGCGGCGTCCCCCGCGCCCGCCGCGCGATCGCCTCCGTCCCCCCCTCGTCGATCGCGATCCCGATGATCGACGCCGACCGCCGGATGATCTGCGAGAGCGCCTCGACGTCGTGAAAGTCCAGCCGGTACACGGCGCCGAACCGGTCGCGCAGCGGCGGCGACATCATCGCGTACCGCGTCGTCGCACCGACCAGCGTGAACGGCTTGATCGCCAGCCGGATCGACCGCGCCCCCGGCCCCTTTCCCGTCACCCAGTCGATCGCGCCGTCCTCCAGCGCCGGGTACAGGAACTCCTCCACCACGCGCGAGAGGCGGTGGATTTCGTCGATGAACAGCACGTCGCCGTCCTGCAGGCTGGTCAGGATCGCCGCCAGGTCGCCGATGCGCTCGATCGCCGGTCCGGACGTCACCCGGATGCTCACGCCCATCTCCGCCGCGATGATGTACGCCAGCGTCGTCTTCCCCAGGCCCGGCGGCCCGTACAGCAGCACGTGGTCCAGCGGCTCGCCCCGCCCCCGCGCCGCCTCGATGCTGATGCTGAGGTTGCTCTTGACCTTGTCCTGGTTGACGTACTCGCCCAGCCGTCGCGGTCGCAGCGACGTATCCGCCTGGATGTCGCCATCCTGCGGGTCCCCCGTGATCACGCGCTCCGGAGCCTCCTTCGGCATCGGCAGCATCATATCGCGAACGGGGTCTGCGAGGTCAGGGAGGGTACCGGCCGTCAGTCCGTTGCCGGCAGCCCGCGGTCCGCGAGCAGCCCCGCATACCGCTGCACGAGATCCGCATCGCGAGGCGTGCCGCCCTCCCGTTGGCGGTTCATCGCGTCCAGCATCTTGTCCGCGATAATCCCCATCGGCAGCCCCGTGATGTAGCGTTCGCTCATCTCGTTCAGCGCGTCGGCGTAGATCTCAAAGTTCGCGCCCAGCTTCTCCAGCGTCTCCGGCTGGTGCGCGCACTCCCGGTGATGGTGCTGCGCTGCCATGTGGTACATCGCCTTCCCGGTAGAGACGTAGTAGCTCGCGTCCACGCCCGGCGCCGCCCGTCGCCGCATCGGCGTGCGCGCCCGCACCCGTGGCCGCAGGTGCCCCGGGAACACGCCCGCCAGGAACAGCGCGCTGTCCGCATAGCGCCGGTACCCCTCGTAAATGTCCGGCTCGTCCTGTGGCTGCTTCTCGCGCTCCAGCATGTCGCTGAAATACAGCCTGCGCGGGTGCTCCTGCTCGTCCGGCGGAAACAGCCGCCGCACGTCCACGTACGCCTCCAGCATCGCGCCGATGTACTCGACGACGGCGGCGTCCCGGCTGTGGCGCCCTACGTACAGCACCTTGATCACGAACAGGTCGAACATCGTCCGCGCCGGCAGTGCGCTCACCTCGCCGATGTCGTCGTAGACCGCGCTTATCAGCTCATCCACCGCACGCGAGAACCGCCCGTCAGCCGCGTTTCGCCCGTCATTCCCGGCGATGATCTCCTTCAGTTCCCGCACGCGCTGCTCGATCAGCATCATCACGCCTCACGTTCTGGCGGCCTGTCGTACCTGGGGCATTGCCGCGCTGGCGGTGATGCTCCTCGGTTTGGAGGATTGTAGCCGCACAACATTGCCGCTGTCTTGCAGCCATCAACTCCCGTCGTCGCCTTTCCATACATGATCGGCCGCCATGATGGGTTCCAGAGTGGGGAAGCACCCTCGCGTAAGCAATCGCCGACAGCGGGGGAATTCCCGGAAACGCGCCCGTAACTCGGCGATCACCTCGTGTTCACACTGACGACACAGGGCCGAAACCGCCTTCCGTGATCATCAGGCATCGAACAGACGCCGCCAGGGGGAATCCAACATGCACGCCGAGTTTTGTCCATCCTGCGGTTTCCGCAGGCAACATGGCGATCGCTTTTGCCGAGGTTGCGGAGAAGCCCTCACCGGCGACGCACGCGCGGTCGGCCCTATCGCCGAGGCCGAAGCGCTTGTCGCCAGAGGGCTGCTCGACGATGCGATCGCCAGAGTCCAACGCGCCCTTGGTGAGGATGAGCAGCCCGGCCTGCTGGTCGCCCAGGCGACGCTCTACCTGCGACGGGGTGACACCGTGAAGGCGGAGCGCTCGTTGGACCGGGCGATCACGATCGACCCCGGCTGCGGCGTCGCCTACGCCTACAAGGGCGGCCTGCACCTGCAGACCGGCGCCATCGACGAGGGCCAGGAGCTGCTGGACAGGGCCCTCGCACTCACCCCCCACGACCTCAACGTCCGCATCAAGCGCGCGGAGTTCTGGCTGCGCCTGGGCGTGCTCGACCGCGCCCGCGATGAACTTCGCGAGGGCCTGCTGAACGGCGGCGGCAGTCCGGGCGCGCGAGCTGCCGCGGAAGCGCTCTACGCCAACATCGAGAAACGGCGGCGCACGTCGTTCACTCGCACCGTCGTGCCACTGCAGGCACCAGGTGTCCTGAAGCGATTGTTCGGCCGAACGCGCACAGCGCCGGACGCCCAGATCGAAGCGGAGGCATAACCAATGGCTGTTCTCTTCTTGTTAGTCGCCATGTTCGGGATCGCGGTATTCCGCGTATACCTCCCGATGCCCACAAAGGTAGAAGGCAAGCCGCTGGGCAAGATCTCGCTTGCCTTCAACGAGCGCCTACTCCTGCAGCGAACGAACCTTTACCTCATCGGCGCTGTCATTCTCGTCGGCGCCATCGGCCGGTTCATCTCCGGCCCCATCGAACTTGTCGCCATCCTCGCCACGCTGGCGCTTCTCCTGATCCCGGGGCGTTACACGTTCACGTCGGAAGGGATCGCCTTTAACAACGTCGTCTTCCGGTCATGGACCGACTTCACGGGCTTCCGAGAGGAGCGCACGGCCCTCGTGCTCCAGGCCGTCGAGGGCCAGCGGGACTTCCGCCTGCACCTCGTCGGTGGACACAGGGCCGCCGCAAAGCAGGCCGTTGCGCGGCATCTCTCGGCCGTCACTGGAGGTCCCGCGCGCCGCGCACGCGGGGGGCGACGGTCGGCCGTGAAGGCGTGATCACTTTGAATCGCGTTGGAGGAGGAAGGAGGACCACTTGACCGCACTCAGACGCATCCATCCACCGCCGGGAAGGTTCCTGCTCGGCTCGCTGGCGCTCATCGCGCTGCTCGCTGTTCTTGCCTTCGTGGCAATGCGGCCTGTAGCCGTGGGCCACGCACAGGAACCGGATGAGGAAGTGCCCGTCTATACGGGTGGCGACCCCAGTGGCAACGAAACCGGCACGGGCGGCGATCTCGCCGGCGTGTCGCCGGGCACGCTCACCGAGGAGGATTTCACCGCGGCGGCCGAGAGCGAACCGTTCGCGGTGAAGCTGGCCGATCTCGTGAACCAGAACCGGCTGGGCATCAACTTCACCTGGCTGCTCATAACCGGCTACCTGGTCATGTTCATGCAGGCTGGATTCGCACTGGTGGAAGTTGGCTTCTGCCGAGCGAAGAGCGCGCTGCACGTCATGATGACCAACTTCATGGTCTACGGACTCGGCATGCTCGCCTTCTATTGCGTCGGCTTTGCCTTTGCCTTTGGCGGCCTCGGGAATGTCGGCGTTGGTAACCTGGGCGGCCTCGCGACGCTCGACAAGGAGTGGACCATCTCCATCAACGGTGCGGATTGGGGCCTGCTCGGCTATAGCGGCTTCTTCCTCACCGGCACTCAGTACGATGTCGGTGTTGCCGCCTTCTTCCTCTTCCAGATGGTCTTCATGGACACGGCGGCCACCATTCCCACGGGCGCCCTTGCCGAACGCTGGAAGTGGAGCGGCTTCGTCATCTACTCCGTGTTCATCGGCGCGGTGATCTACCCGGTCTACGCAAACTGGGCGTGGGGCGGCGGATGGCTTGCGACGTTGGGTCAGGACGGCGGATTCCTCGATCGAAGCTACACGGACTTCGCCGGTTCCGGCGTCGTCCACGCCATCGGCGGCTGGACCGCGCTCGCTGGAGCATTGGTGCTGGGACCCCGGTTGGGCAAGTTCAACAAGGATGGCACCGCGAACGCCATCCCCGGGCATAACATCATCCTGGCCACCGTTGGCACGTTCATTCTCGCCTTCGGCTGGTTCGGCTTTAACCCGGGGTCGACGTTTGGCGCGGCAGGCAACGGCAACCTGCGCATCGGCATGGTTGCTACCGTCACCATGCTCGCCGGCGCCAGCGGCTCGCTGACCGCTATGTGCACGACCTGGCTCAAGCTCGGCAAACCTGACTCGGGCATGATGATCAACGGTCTGCTTGCGGGGCTCGTGGCCATCACGGCTCCATCCGGTTTCGTGAGCCCAGCGTCCGCCGTCGTGATCGGTGGTATCGCCGGCGTGCTGGTCGTCTACGCGGTCGCGTTCTTTGAGAACGTCCTGAAGGTCGATGACCCCGTCGGCGCCATCTCCGTCCACGGAGTCAACGGCATGTGGGGTCAGATCGCCCTCGGCATCTTCGCCGATGGCACCGCCAACTACGGCGGGTGGACCGCAAAAGGCGCTCTCTTCGGTGATTGGGATCAGCTCTGGGCCCAGGTCATCGGCGCAGGCGTGGCGTTCGTATGGGCGTTCGGCGTCTCCTATGTCTTCTTCACGGCTTTGAAGGCGGTCGGACTCTTCCGCAGCAAGCCGGAGGACGAAATCGCGGGCCTCGATATCCCGGAAATGGGCGGCCAGGCCTACCACTGGGACGAAGAGTTCGCGAAGGGCATGTGGCCCATGCCAGTCGCGCGGCCCGCGCCATCGGTTGGCGGCGCTCCCTCCGGCGGTGGAGGTGGAGGTGGATAGCA
>JACRBR010000330.1 GCA_016213125.1 Chloroflexota bacterium
ACCTACGTGCGTTGGATGGCGCAGGCCATCGAGGATGGCACGTGGCTGCTGGCTAATCCGTTCTTTATTGTCGCGGGCACGGTGCAGGGCGAGAGGTAGCCGACAACCATGCGATTCAAAGTACGAGCGCTAGCGGCGATTCGAGGAGGCGCTTGAGCTCGGCCAGGAACTGCGCGCCCTGGGCGCCGTCGGTGACGCGGTGGTCGGCGGAGAGGGCGACCTTCATCATCTGGCGGACGGCGACCTGGCCGTCGCGGACGGCGGGCTGCGGGGTGACGGTGCCGACGCCCAAGATGGCTGTCTGCGGCGGCTGGATGATGCCGATGAGGGTCTCGACTCCGTAGGCGCCCAGATTCGTGATGGTGAAGGTGCCGTCGTTGATCTCGGCCGGGCGCATGCTGCCGCCCTTCGCACGCGACGACAGATCCTTTGATTCGGCGGCGATCTGGGCGAGCGTCTTGTCGGCGGCGTCCAGGATGGCGGGGGCGATGAGGCCTTCTTCCAGTGCGATGCCGATGCAGATGTTCTGTCGCGGGTGCTGCGAGACCGTGTCGCCGTCGATGGTGGCGTTGAACTCTGGGTGTTTGCGCAGGGCGAGGGCGGCGGCGCGGACGAGCATGTCGTTGATGGAGACTTTGGTGTCGGCCGGGGGTTCGGGCACGCCGCCGCGTGCCCCTACAAGGGCGATGTCGCCAGAGGCGAGGGCGGTGTTGTACTGCTGGCGCGTTTCCAGTGCGGCGGTCATGTCGATGTCGAGCAGCAGGTAGTAGTGGGGGGCCTCGCGCTTCGATTGGGACATGCGGCGGGCGATGGTCTGGCGCATCCTTGATGGAGTGATGGTCGTCGGTCGTCGGTCGTCGGACGTCGGTGAGGGTGTAGGGGCACGCTGCGGCGTGCCCGCCGTGGCACCAGCAGTCAGGGCAGATTCGATGTCGCGCTTGATAATGCGGCCGTCGGGGCCGGTGCCGTGGATGGTGTTGAGGTCGAGGCCGCGTTCTTCGGCCATGCGGCGGGCTACGGGGGAGATGCGGAGGCGGCCGTTTGTGGCGGCGGGTGGCGGCGCGGCCGCGGTAGTAGCGCGCGAGGATGGTGGTCCGGAGGGCGCGGCGAGCGGCGCCCCTACGCGGGCGTCTGCGGTTTTCACCGGGGATGGTGGGGTGGTTGTTGCAGTGGGCGCAGCAGGCTGCTCCCCTACGGATGCGGTGGCGGGGGTTTCGTACTTCGAGATGTCTTCGTTGGCGGCGGCGATGATGCCGATGAGGCCGCCGACGGGGATCACATCGCCTTCGGCGGCGACGGCCTTGCGGAAGACGCCGCTCTCGAAGGCCTCGATCTCGACGTTGGCCTTGTCGGTCTCGATCTCGGCGATGATCTCGCCGCGCTCGACGGGGTCGCCCTCGTTTTTCAGCCAGCGGACGATCGTGCCCTCGACCATGTCGGCGCCCATCTGGGGCATGACGACTTCGGAGATCATCGCTACACCATCTCCTTCACGAGCTGGACGATGTCGTCCTCGTGTGGCAGCACCGCCCGCTCGAGCGCGCCGTTGTAGGGCGTGGGGAGGTCGGCGCCCGAGCAGCGCATGACAGGTCCATCGAGGTCGTCGAAGGCGTGCTCTTGGATAATCGCCGCGATCTCGCCGCCGAAGCCGCCGAACTCCCAGTCGTCCTCGACGACGATGACGCGGTTCGTTTTGCGCACCGACGCCAGGATGGCCTCCCGGTCGAGCGGGCTGAGCGTGCGGAGGTTCAGGACGTCGGCGCTGATATTCTCGGCCTCGAGTTTCTGCGCGGCGCGCCAGCACTGCCAGACGCTGCCGCCGTAGCCGATAAGCGTGACGTCGTCTCCTTCGCGCATCAGGTCGGCCTTGCCGAAGGGGACGCGATACGGCTCATCGGGGACTTCACCTTTCGACGTGTAGAGCGCGGTGTGCTCGATGAAGATCACGGGGTTCTCGTCGTCGAACGCCGTCATCAGCAGGCCCTTCGCGTCGTAGGGTGTGGCGGGCGCGGCGACCTTGAGGCCGGGCACGTGCGCGTACCAGGACTCGAGGCTGTGCGAGTGCTGCGCCCCGAGCTGGCTGCCTCCTCCGCCGGCCATGCGGATGACGATGGGGACGTTTATCTGGCCATTGGACATGTAGTAGAGCTTCGAGGCGTTGTTCACGATCTGGTCGATGGCGAGGAGACTGAAGTTGATGGTCATCAGCTCCACCATCGGCCTGAGGCCGGTCATGGCGGCGCCGATGCCAGCGCCGACGATCACGGACTCGGCGATGGGCGTGTCCTTCACGCGCCTGGGTCCGAACTCGTCGAGGAAGCCCCTGGTCACGGCGTACGACCCGCCGTAGGCGCCGATGTCCTCGCCCATGAGGAAGACGCGGTCGTCGTTCTGTAGCTGCCAGCGCAGCGCCTGGCGAATCGCCTCGCGGTAGGTGATCTCAGGCATCGGTGCCTCCCGCATCGGTGCCTTCGGCGTCAGCCCGCTCCTTGTAGACGAAGCGGTGCAGGGACTCGAGCGGCGGGTTGGGGCTCTCGTCGGCGAAGCGGGCGGCCTCGTTCGCGATGGCGTCGGCCTCCTCCTGCATCTGCGCGAAGCGGGCTTCGTCCAGCGCGCCGGACGCGAGCAGGCGATCCTTGAGCTGCTTGATGGGATCGAAGCGCTTCCACACCTCGATCTGCGCCTTCTCGCGATAGGGCTCCGCATCGGCCATGGAGTGGCCACGGAAGCGGTAGCAGATCATCTCCAGGAAAGCGGGGCCCTGTCCCGCGCGCACCTGCTGCGCCATGCGGTCGACGGCCTCGTACACGGCGAGGGCGTCCATACCGTCGACCTGTTCGGCGGGCATGGCGTAGGCCTCGGCGCGCTTGTAGACCTCGATGACGGCGGAGACGCGGCGGACGTCGGTGCCCATGCCGTAGAGGTTGTTCTCGCAGATGAAGAGCACTGGCAGCTTCCACACCTGCGCGAGGTTGAGAGCCTCATGGAACTCGCCCTCGTTCACGGCGCCGTCGCCCAGGAAGTTCACGGCGATGCGGTCGGTGCCCTTATACTGCTCGCCC
>JACRBR010000331.1 GCA_016213125.1 Chloroflexota bacterium
GGAAAGCCGGGCATTGTATAACAAGGCGTGGCAGGGGGCACGCGCATGACGACCGCCAACGCGCTTCGATGGACCGCGCCGGGGAGCTTCGACAGAGCCGCACCCGTAAGGAAGCGGTTGAAACGCCGAAACGGCGAAACGCCGAAACGTCGAAACGCAGGAATCAGAACCCCTCAAGCAAGTGAGGGGCCTCATGTCAGAACCCGTAGCGCAAGCGAGGGATGCTTACGCGCGACGCCCAATCCCCCCCGCACCACATCGCCGGAGACCCGGCGCTCGCAGGCGCCGCGTTCTGCGGTGTCAGGCTCCATCTTCGTTCTGTTGTCCGCCTGTCTGCCGCTCAACGCTCAATCTGAAACTCCCGTCAAGCCGCCGTTGGAGGAAGCGCTGACGGCATACTTCCAGACCAACAAGGCCGAGGAGCGCAAGGAGGCATTCGCGAAGATCGAAGCGGCGTCGGGCGGCGATGTTCGCAAAGTCGCGGAGGCGCTGCCGACGCTGAAACTGTGGAAACCGGTTGACCCAGCCGAGACGCTCCCGCTCGTCGCCTTTGACGTCGGAGGCGATCCGTCTCTTGATTGCAGCGTTCTGCTCCCCCGCGGCTACGACCCGGTGCAGGCGCATCCGCTCATCATCAGCTTGCATGAGGAGCAAGGCGCCGCGCTCGGTGCAACGATGCCCCGGCAGCCTCTTGCCGAACTCACCGACCCGCCGGCCGTCATCATCGCGCCGCAGCGCATTCCCGAGTCCTCCTTCTTCTCCCCGGTCGAAGAAACCGGCGTCGTCGAGCGGTGGCTGGTCGAAGTGCGGCGACGGTATCACATCGATGAAGACCGCGTGTATCTCCTCGGCGCCGGCACGGGCGGCGACGCGGCCTGGCAGTGGGCGTTCGCGCACCCGCGCGAGCTGGCGGGCCTCATGGTGGAGGACGGATATCCGCGCGTGCCGCTTTCGCCGCAGCTTCTGCCGATGCTGTTCGAGAATCTGCGAGGCGTGCCGATCCTGTCGGTGTGGCGCAAGAGCGCTGACCTTCCTGACGCAACCGCTTCGCCGGAGGGCATCCTCGTGACGCGCGACACCGCCGTTGCGGCGCACAACCGCGCGCTGGCGGATTGGGCGCCCGGCGCGGGCTTCGCGTTCACCACGCGTGAGCTTGACGCGGGGGAGCGCGGCGGGATGGAAACGCGTTCGCCGGATGCGCTGCGCGCCGCGCTGTCGGCCCGCCGCCCGCCTCCTTCCAAGTCCGTCTCGCAGCTCTTTCGCACCGTCGATCAGGGCCGAAGCGCCTGGATGCGCCCCGTGCGAGGCATAGGCGAGGTCTGGACGCATCCGCAGATCTCCGTCCTCCCCGCGCCGAACGTGGACCGCGACGACTTCGCCATCGACGTCCTCAAGTCCAAGCTCGGTTTTCTCGGCGGCAGAATCGAAGGCCAGACGCTCACGATCGAAGCGTCGCACTGCGAGCGGATCGAAGTCCTGCTGACCGACGGACTGATCGACTTCGCCAACCCCATCCGCATCCTCTGCAACGGCAAGCAACGATTCGAGGGCGTCGTCCAACCGCGCCTGGCGACGCTCCTCGAACACGCGCGCCAGACGTGGACGTTCCAACATCCGGTCTTCGCCAGACTGGCGTTCAACATCGATTCGACGGCTGTGCAGGAGTAGCTCCCTGACACACGAGAGTCGCGCCACGCTTCTCGGCGCCCCGGCCCTTGAAAATCGTTCCGCCGAACCGAGCCGCGACCGTCAGGGAGCGAACCCTTCCGATCCGAACCGCGAATGTTCAAATAGAAACTCATTGAAGGGAAATTGGGTGGCACGGTCTGGCGTACTCGCCAGGCCGTGGCAAACCCGCCCGAGCCACGGCCAACGGAGTACCGTTGACCGTGCCACCCGCCGCTTCCTGGGGCCCGGTACGATCTGAGAGTTTGGCAACACCGATAACTTCGCGATTCTGCCAACCGGACCGTTCCGCTTCCCGTCCTGCCTCCCGCCAATATCGGGCCTGTTCCCCGGGACCGGGTCGCGCCTATGATGTGACATCGGGGGAGGCGCCGGGGGGGCTCCACGGTTGATCGGCCGGTTGGGCGAGTCCGCGCCGATCGTGGACCTTCAGGTGGTCGCGCGATTCCGGTTTCAGATTCAGGGTGTAGCGCAGGTTGCCAGCCTGTGCGGGTCTTGGCACTTGTGAGCAGGAGGGGTTTCATGTCGAAGCGCATCACGTCGGCGGCGGCCTTGTCGATGTTCGTGTCCGCGTCCACCGTGCTGTCGGCCTCGCCGAGGCCGTCCGAGAACGGAGACACGCGCATCCTCCGCGGCACGCAAGCCCAAGCTCTTTCGTTCCAACCGATCCCCGGCGAAGTGCTCGTCCGACTCAGCGGCGCGCCCACGCCTGCGGGTCTGGCGTCCATCGCCGCATCCGTGCCGGA
>JACRBR010000332.1 GCA_016213125.1 Chloroflexota bacterium
TCCCTTTTCCTACTGATTCAGTGGGGCTTCTCCAGCCCACAAATTTGGGGCACGGCACCGTCCGCGCCCCTCGTACTTCGCCGTCATTATGTGCGGTGCGTCCCGTTCGCGCACCCTGCCCTTGATACAAACGCCGCTCACACCCCGGCTGTTCGGGCGCAGCAGGCTGGGCCCCTACCGAGACGTCAAGCTCCTACTCCGTCCTCGTGCAGTCGGTCGTAGCCCGTCTGGCCATCGGGGACGTGGAGCCCGCACTCGACCTTATCGAAGCCCTGCCAGCGGCCGCTGCGCGGATCGTCGCCGGGGTTCACCGGTTTCGTGCAGTGCGTGCAGCCGATGCTGGGGTAGTTCTGGTCGTGCAGCTCGTTGTAGGGGACGCCGTTGTCGAGGATGTACGTCCACACCTGCGACTCCGTCCAGGCCGCCAGCGGGTTGACCTTGATCAGGTCGAACTTGCTGTCCCACTCGACGATCTGGATATCGGCGCGGCTGGCGCTCTGGTCGCGTCGCAGACCGCTGATCCAGGCGCGCTTGCCATCGAGGGCGCGGCGGTTCGGCTCGACCTTGCGGAGCTGGCAGCAGAGGTCGGGGTCGCGCAACCACAGGGCATCGCCATACTGCGCGACCTGCTGCAGGGGCGTGATCAGCGACATGTAGCCGGCCGGCGTGAAGTCGTACTTCGCGGCGCAGACGTCGCGGAGACGGTATGTCTCCGGGAAGAGGAAGTCCGTGTCGAGATAAAACACCTCGACGGTCTTGTCGATGGACATGATCATGTCGAGCAGGACCATGCCCGACGGCCCGCCGAAGGAGCAGGCGCGCGCGAGCCCCGGCTGATACTCGCGAGCGGCCCAGCGCAGGATCTCCTGCGGCGTCTTGCCCTCGAGCGCGGCGGAGAGCGCCTGGAGCTCGGCTTCGGTCGGTTTTGCGGCGGTTTCCTGGGGCATTACTGGCGCTTTCGGTGCTGCCTTCTGGCCGATTTCGAATCTACAGCGGGAGTTCGTTTCGTAGTTTCAGCCGTTCACCCATCCGGGTGTTCGTTTCGCAGTTTTTCGCGTTTTGTACTTTCACCTGGTACATCCGCCCCGGGGAGTTCGCTTCTCGCTTTTCGTGTTTTGTAATTTCACCTGTTGCGGAGTTCGTTCCTTTTCTAGCCCGGCCAGTGAGCGCAGCAGGCTGCGCCCCTACATCTCTGCCAACTTTCAGCCATGCGGGCGGAGAACTCCAAGCGGGCCATTTCACTTTCGCGCAAATTCCTTCTTCCCCGATACCGCGCGGGCTGAAAAGCCCGCGCTACGTGTGTCTCCCTAGACCGGCACGGGCTTTCCAGCCCGCGCTACGTTGGTGGGCGCAGCAGGCTGCGCCTCTACATCTGCGCTAGACCGCGCACTCGCCTTCGCCCATGTCGTCGAGCGTGAAGAACTTGGTCTGTCCCCAGTCGACGTACGCCATCGGATCCTGCGTGAACTCGGGCACGATCTTGTAGTCCGCCAGCAGCTCCTGGACGCCCGGCGTGCCTTTGCGCTCGGCCCACGAGGCGAACTTCTCGCCGTCGTTACGCTCGCCCACGTAAGTGGCGATGAGCCTCTCGACCGCATCCGGAACGTGGCGGGCGGGCATCTTCATCGTCAGCTTCGCGAGCTTGCCGGTGCCACGGGCGTTACCGCCCAGCAGGAGCTGGAACGCGGGCACCTGGCGCTCTCCCATGCGGATGGCCATGCCGTAGAAGCCGATATCGGCGATGTGGTGCTGTCCGCAGGAGTTGGGGCAGCCGCTGATGTTGATGCGGATGTCGTTGACCAGCGGGTCGTCGTGGTACTGGCCGTTGCCGGCGATGATGCGGTTGCGGATCTCCGTGCCGAGGCCTTTGGACGACGTGACGCCGATGGCGCAGGTGTCCGCGCCGGGGCAGGTGATCACGTCGCTGATCGTCATCGCGTGGTCCTCGGCGAGCCCGATGTCGACCAATTCGCCGTGCACGGCGGGCAGGTCGTCCTCGTGCACCCAGCGCAGGACGAAGTTCTGGGAGGCGGTGGTGCGGATGTGGCCGCCGGCGTACTTCCGCGCCATCTCGGCCAGCGCGTGCATCTGCTCGACCGTGACATCGCCGATCGGCAGCAGAACGTAGACGGTGGAGTAGCCGGCATGCTTCTGCTTGAGGGCGTTGGTGCGGCGCCAGACGTCGAAGCCCTCGCGCTTCTGCTTCACGCCGCCATCGCGCGAGGCCCACGAGCCGTAGCCCGGCGCCTCTTCGAGCAGTGTGAAGTCCGGCTCGCGGAAGCGGGGGTCGGACGAGGGCGGCAGCGTCTCCAGCTCCAGTTTCCACAGGCGGCGGAACTCCTCGATGCCGATCCTGCCGACGAGGAACTTGATGCGCGCCTTGTTCTTATTGCGGCGCTCGCCCAGGCGGTCCCACACCTTGATCGCGGCCTCGATGCTGCGGAGCTGCTCGCTCACCGGCACGAAGTCCGCGAGGACATCGGCCATGCGGGGAGCGGCGCCCAGGCCACCGCCGACGCTCATGCGGAAGCCCTTCTCGCCGTTGCGCTCGACGGCCATGAGGCCGAAGTCGTGCATGGGGATGAGGCCGCGATCGGCCTCGCTGGCGGAGTAGGTGATCTTGAACTTGCGGGGGAGCTTCTGGTTGGTGGCGTTGCGCAGGAAGTACCGCATCGCCGCCTCCGCGTACGGCGTCACGTCGAACACCGTGTCCTCTGCGATGCCGGACAGCGGGTCGGCCGTCACGTTGCGGACGGTGTGGCCGCACGCCTCGCGCGTGGTGAGGCCAGTCTCGG
This sequence comes from Chloroflexota bacterium, assembly GCA_016213125.1. Lineage (GTDB taxonomy): Bacteria > Chloroflexota > Dehalococcoidia > DSTF01 > JACRBR01 > JACRBR01. Next base: position 2,796 of record JACRBR010000332.1, read on the forward strand.
CGAGGCGCCGCATGACCTTGGGCGAGTCCTCGAGCATGACGTAGTGGAGCTGGATGGCCTGGCGAGTGGTGACGTGGCCGAGGCGGCGCATGGTGTACCAGTCGGCGCAGTCGGCGACGGCGTGGAGCTGCTCGGGCGTCATGGTGCCGTGGGGCACCTTGATGCGCATCATCTGGCGGTTGAACTGGCGCTGGCCGTAGGTGCCGTGCTGCAGACGGAAGGGGCGGAAGTCGTCGCCCATCCCTTCCTCGGCGCGCCAGGCGAGGACCTGTCGCTCGAAGTTATCGATTTCGGCGCTCACGATGGGGTCGTGGGTCTTATCGAGGGCGAATTCTGAAGCTGGGCCGGTTGCGGCAGCGACCATGGGACACCTCCCCGCCGAAGCGGGCGCTCCTAAAGTGAATCGACTTAGTCAACATTATCGATCGGCGCGCGGACGCCGGTCAAGTACCAGCCTAGCGGGGCCGGCGGAGGGCCCACAATCCGCAGCGCGGAGGTAGGAGATTCGCGCACGTGACTCCCCGTCACGCCAGCACGAAGCCTTCGTAGCCGTTGGCGGCGATTTCGTCGCACTTCTGGGCGTAGGCGCCCAGCCCACCGATGTAGGGCATGAAGACGCGGGGTTTGCCGGGGATGTTCGCGCCCATGTACCAGGAGTTGGCCTGCGGGAAGAGCGTCAGGCTCGCGACCTGGTTCACGTGCTCGACCCAGGCGTCCTGCGCTTCCACCGTGGGCTCGATGGTCTTGATGCCATGCTCCAGCAGGTACTCGATGCAGGCGGCGATCCAGTCGACGTGCTGCTCGATGGACACGATCATGTTGGTGAGTACGGACGGGCTGCCGGGTCCGGTGATGGTGAAGAGGTTGGGGAAGCCGGCCACCTGCAGGCCCAGGTACGTGCGCGGGCCCGCCGACCATGCGTCGCGCAGCTCCTGCCCGCCGCGACCCCTGACGTCGATGCCGAGCAGCGCACCCGTCATGGCGTCGAAGCCGGTGGCGAAGACGAGGCAGTCGAACTCGTACTCCGCATCCGCCGTGCGGAGGCCCTTCGGGGTGATCTCCTCGATCGGGGCCGAGCGGACGTCGACGAGGGTGACGTTGTTCCGGTTGAAGGTCTCGAAGTACTCCGTGTCGACGCACAGCCGCTTGGTGGCGAAGGGGTAGTCCTTCGGGCAGAGCAGATCGGCCGTCACCGGGTCCTTCAGGATGCTGCGGATCTTCCCCCGGACAAAGTCAGCGGCGGTCTGGTTCGCCTCCGGGGAGATTACGATATCGATAAACGCGCCGCCCATGCCCAGGCCGCCGTACTGCCAGCGAGCCTCGAACTCGGCCTCGCGCTCCTCCGGCGTCACCTGCATCGCCGACCGCTCGCTGGGCGCGCGCGAGACGACGCCGGCGGCCGATGCGCGGGCGCGGCGGCGGACCTCGGTGTAGCGCTCGGTCATTTGGCGCTCGGCCTCGTGGTCGATGGGGCCGTTGTGCGCGGGGATGCTGAAGTTCGGCGTGCGCTGGAACACCGTCAGGTGCGCCGCCTGCCGCGCGATGTGGGGGATCGACTGGATGGCCGAAGAGCCTGTGCCGATGATGCCGGCGCGCTTCCCGGTGAAGTCGACCCCCTCGTGTGGCCAGTAGCCGGTGTGGTACCAGTCGCCCTCGAACGACTCGAGCCCCTTGAAGCCCGGATGCCGCGGCGCCGAGAGGCAGCCCGTCGCCATGATGCAGAAGGCGGCCGAGATTCGGTCACCGTTGTCAGTCTCGATGAGCCACCGTGCGGCGCCCTCGTGGAAGCGGGCGGACGTCACGCGCGTCTCGAACTGGATGTCGCGGCGCAGGTCGAGCCTGTCTGCGACGTGGTTGATGTAGCGCAGGATCTCCGGCTGGGAGGCGTAGCGCTCGGACCACCTCCACTCGCGCGGCAGGTCGTCGTCGAAGCCGTACTGGTACTCCAGGCTCTCGATGTCGCAGCGCGCGCCGGGGTAGCGGTTCCAGTACCACGTCCCGCCAACGCCGTCCGCCGCCTCGATCACGCGCGCGGACAGGCCGAGGCCCCGCAGGCGGTGCAGCATGTACAGCCCGGCGAACCCCGCCCCGACGATGATGGCATCGTATGCGGCATCGTAGGCGTCGGCCGTGGCAGATTGCTCCGGGGCGTGCTGCGTCCGTGTGGCCATGGTGCCGGTAGTTTACGCGCTCGACCTCACAACATGGCAGACCGCGACGAAACGGGCCGCGTCCGAGCTGCCACCCTTCCTGCGAGGAATGGTAGATTCCCGGGCATGGGCGGCTACGAGTACCGGGGGTTGATGGCGCA
>JACRBR010000333.1 GCA_016213125.1 Chloroflexota bacterium
ACTGACGGCCGTCGCCTACTAGGAGGCAGACATGGTCGCACCCCACAACCACAACCAGAAACGGCCACACCCAGGCATGCAGCAAGCCGGGTTCCACCAGAAGTTCCGCGTCGGCACCTGCGAAGAGGCCGAGTGCGAATGGTTCCTCCACGGGCACACCGGTGTCGACCAGGGGGAGCCGTTCGTTCATCCGGCCGGCGTGGAGTGCGCCGACACCAAGCGCTGCAAACCCTGTGTGAGTCCCCGCCCTTCGGGCGCTCTCTGTGGGCATTGTGAGCCGTGCAAAGCGGGCACGGCGAACTGTCCCTGCCCCTCCCGCGTCATGGCGCGGTCCGCAACCACCGGCAGAAGGGGCCACCTCGTGCCGGACCACCAGATCGTCCCCGTGCTCAGCCTTGCCGACGTGAACGGCGCCCGGCCCGTCGTGGTCGACGAATGGCTCACCCGGCTTCGCGAAGGCACGGACGCGATCGAGTTCATCCGCAAGAGGGGGCTCTAGCCTTGGCGCCTGCGCTCCGCCCATACGCGCTTCATCGCCTCGGAGGTCTTCCTTCGATGTTCTTCGCTCTGCGGTCGGCGCGACTGCGAGGTGTGGTACTTCGCGTGCTCCACCGGGTCGATGAGCATCAGGTTCTCCAGTCGGTTGTCGCTCCGGTCGTGGTTGATGTGGTGGACGTGCTCGTTGAGTTCGAGGTATCGCCCGAGATGCTGCTCCATCAGGTAGCGGTGTTCCATGACGTAGCCTCCCATCGAAGCGGCCCGTGGATGGCTCGGCAGGCGGAGCAGCACATAACCATGGGCGTTCACATACCTTCCCTCTCCGCGCCGCATGCCCTTGCTGTTGTGGCCGGAAATGAAGCGCCGAGGGCGCCCGTGCCAGAAACCAGCCATCTCTCCGCAGCCACACTCACACGGGCGGGGTTTCAACCCAAGGCGCTTGTCGTGCCCCTTTACGAAGCGCGGCTCGTTATAGCGCGCGTTCTGACTCCACTTCACAGGTTCGCCGCACCCGCACGCGCAGGGCGGCATGGCCTGACGGTGGCCGCGAAGCAAGGCCGGCTCGCGGTATCGAAACAGGTGCTTCGGGGGAATCTCCTCGCCGCACCCACAGCAACACAAAACTGGGCTGTTCATGCCCCCATGCTATCACATTGCATGGAGAAGGGATAACTGTCACGGCAAAAGAAAACGGGCTTGGTGCCAGCCTCTCTATCGACGACAGCAGCGGCACCGCGCGGGCTGTCACCAACGACGTTCGGGACGTGAACATCTCCACGCCCAAGGCGGTCCAGGATGTCACCGGCCTCGACAAGTCGGCCATGGAGCGCCTGCAGCTCCTCGCCGACGGCGCGGTCGACGTCAACGGCATCTTCAACGACGCCGCCAACACGGGGCTCTTCACGGTCCTGAAGACCGTCCCCTCGACCGCGGTGGCGCGGACGGTCACGTTCGCCGTGTCGGGCCAGACGCTGGCGATGGAGATGCTCTTCAACGACATGAAGCTCAGTCGCGGCGGCGGGGGCGAACTCACCATCGCCTCGCACGGCGACCTCTCCGACGGAGCTGTGCCCGCCTGGGCCTAGTGCCGTCATGACGAACGCGCCCGGCACGGCCCCGTCCCTACAACCGCGGGGCACGGCCGGGCACCACACGAAAGGTTGTAGACACCGTGGCAGGATTCAATCCGTTCACAGAAGCCCGGTTCACGTTCGAAGGGACGCGCTTCGACGGCGCCGAGATCTTCATGACGCTCGACGTGCCGCTCGGCGAGGTACTCGACTACCCGGACGGCGCCGGGATCAAGCTTTCCGACCAGTGGGGCTGGTTCCAGAAGCACGCGCTGATCTCCTGGAACCTCGAAGACCGAAAGGGCGCGGCGATCCCGCTCCATGCGCCCGTGGAAGAGCTGCCCCGGGCGCTCATCGTCCTCGTCATGAACAGGTGGTTCGAGACGGCGTCCTCGCCGTCCACCCCTTTAGTGGAGCCATCGCGAGGTGGCGATTCGTAGGCGGCGCGATCGACGAGGAGGGCAACATCGTGGGCAAGCCCCGGGAACTGGAACAGGCCGAGATGGTGGAGGCCATCGCTGTGCGCTATCACAAGCTGCCCAGCGAAGTCCTCGCCGCGCCCGTTTCCAATCTGAGGCACCTGCGGCTCCTGAAGCTCGGCGCGGGTGAGGGCGACTGATGGGCAACACCGTCAACGTCCTCATCAAGGCCAAGGACGAAGCTTCTTCGAAGCTCTCCGGCGTCACAAAGCTCTCCCTCGGGCTGACCGCTGGCTTCGGCGCGGCCGGGCTCGCGTCCATCAAGATGGCGACGGACTTCGAGAAGGGGCTTGACCAGGTCGGGGCCGTCGCCCAGGCGACCGACAAGGAGATGGGCGCGCTCCGGAAGACGGCGCTCCAGCTCGGCGCGGACACGAAGTATTCCGCGGGCGAAGCGGCCGCGGCGATGGAAGAACTCGCCGCGGGCGGCCGCTCGGTCGCGCAGATGGTGGGCGGCGAGGCGAAGGCTGCCGTCGACCTCGCCGCAGCCGGGAACTACGGGCTGGCCGACAGCGCCAGGACCATCGCCACCACGATGGACGTGTGGAAGGGCACCCAGCTCCAGACGAACGACGTCGTGAACCGGCTCGCCGGGGCTGCCAACGCGTCGCGATTCGGCGTGGAGGACATGAGTGCGGCCATCGCCCAGGGTGGTGGCGTCGCCGCACAGATGAAGGTCTCGTTCCAGGACATGACGACGTCGATCGCGGCGACGGCATCGTCGTTCGCCAGCGGCTCCGACGCGGGCACCTCCTTCAAGACGTTTCTCCTGTCGCTGGACGGGACCACGGACAAGGCCAAGGACACGATCGCGAAGTACGGGCTGGAGTTCCGTCTCGCGACCGGTGAACTGAAGCCGATGAGCGAGATCGTCCAGGAGCTGCACGACAAGGTCGGGATCCTGGGCGAAGCGCAGCAGGTCGCGGCGCTGAAGACGATCTTCGGGAACGACGCCTACCGCACGGCCGGCGGGCTGATGAAGATGACGGCTGCCGAGTTCACGGCGATGTCCGACAAGATGGGAGCGACCAACGCCGCGGACGTGGCGGCCCAGCGGATGGGGAACCTGAGCGGGGACGTGGAGGCGCTGAAGGGGTCGCTGGAAACGCTCGGGATCCAGGTGGGAAGCAAGGCGATCCCGGCACTGCGGGAGGTCGCGGCGGGCGCGACGCTGGCGGTAAACGCCTTTGGAGCGCTGCCCAGCGGCACACAGGCAACTGTTGTCGGATTCGCGGGCCTGACCGCGGTAATGCCGAGCGTAATCAGCGGCTTCGACAAGTTCTTCTTCGCGGCCGGGAACGGGGCCAGTGGGCTCGACAAGTTTAAGGGGGCGCTGAAGTCCACTCAGGGCCAAGCGATGCTCGCGGCGGCCGGCATCGGCGCGGTCACGATCGCGCTCGACGCCCTCGTGACCAAGGCCACCGGGCACGACCTGATGGAGATCATGTTCGGGGACATGGAGGGGGCGGCGGGCGCCGAGCGTTGGCGAAAGGCGGTCGAGGACGCGACGACCGCGGCCACCGCCACCGGCAAGGCGGTCGATGCGGTGGGCATCGCGATGGCCGCCGCCCGAAAAGAGCTCGTCCTGGCGGCCGACGATACCAAGCAGTACAGCTACCAGGTCATGGTCGGCGGCCAGATGATGACCATGTACAGCACCCAGACCGACAACGTCGCAGGCGCCATGTCGAAGGGCCACTCGACCTACCAGCGCAGCTCGGAAATGGTCAAGGGTCTCGCCGAAGCCATGAAGGCTGGCGGCGCGAACGTCAACGACTACATGGAGGCACACAACTTCCTCGCCGGGGATCTGCGCGTCGAGTTCGACGCGCAGGTTGGGTACACGAAGATCCTGGAGCAGTACCACGCGGAGATCGCGCGCGGCTCTGAAGGGGTAATAACCGCCGCTGAGAAGCAGGCGCTGCACACGGCGGCGATTTCGGATTTCGCCGCCGCTGTCCCGAAGACCAAGGGCCCGCTAGACGCCTACATCGAGAGCGTGGGGGAGGCGGAAGACGGGACCCGCGACTTCTCGGCGGCGCTCGACGTCATGATCGGCAAGTTCGCAGACTCGAACCCCAAGGTCATCGCGCTTACCGGCGCCAACGCCGTGATGGCGGAGGAACTGGCCGACCTGAAGGCGAAGGGCGACGGCGTAACTGCGGCCGAGGCCGCGCGCATCAAGGTCCTCGAAGACCTGATCGACAAGAACGACACCATCATCGCGGGCTACGCCGACAACCAGACGGCGCTCGAAGGGCAGCGTGGCGCCATCGTCGGGCTCATTGGAGAGGCCGGCTACGGCGGCCTGCTGAAGGCGATGGACGGCGCGCACCTGGGGCAGGAAGAGCAGATCGGCATCACGGGCAAGCTCACCCTCGCCTATGGGAATATCGCGAACAACGACATTCCGGGTGCGATCGCGGCGTTCGGGAACCTCAAGAAGGAACTCGACCCGCAGGTGTGGGCGGTGCTCGCACAGGCGGTCGGGCCGAACCTGAGTAAGGCGTTGCTGGATGGGTCGTTCGACGAGAACACTCGCGTCAAGTTCCGGGACCAGATGAACTCGCTCGGCATCTCCGGGGTCGACGGCTTCGTGCTCGGCCTGTCGGGGGGGAACTCGATCGCCCGCGCGAAGGCGGCGGCGGCCGCGCTGGCCGGTGTCGCGATCGACGAGTTCCAGGGGACCATCCAGGCGAACTCGCCTTCGAAGGTGTTCCACACGTTCGGGACGTACATCACGGCGGGGCTGGCGGAGGGCATCCAGGAGGGTACGCCGGATGCCGTCGCGGCAGGCACGAACATCGTCAACGAGCTGATCGCGGGGATGAGGGGTGGATTCGAGGCCGGTTGGCCGGCGGCGGCCGCCGCGTTCGGCAACGCGGCGGCCTCTGACGAGTTCATCTCCAGCTTCGCGGACGCTGGAGAGAAGGCGGTGAGCGCGTTCCTCGATGCGCTGGCGAAGCCCGGCGAGGGCACCGCGGGACGACTCTATGATGTGGTCGACAAGCTCATCGAGGATGCCGAGGCCGCGGGCGTGCCCAATGCGGCGGCGCTGGGTTCGGCCCTCATCGCAGCTCTTTCGACAGCGATGGTCGACGGAAGTGACGAGGCCGTTGCCGCGGTGCTCGGGCTCATAGACGACATCGGCGTGGCCATCGCCGACGCGGCGCCAACACTCGGGGAGTCGTTCGCCTCGACGTTCGCGGCCGGCGTCGCCCACAACGACCTCGTGGATGAGTTTGGGTTCGCGGGGGCCTCGCTCATCGAGCAGCTTACCGCCGGCATCGCCAACGCCGACCCGAAGGTCATCGGGCAGGCTGGGGTCACAGCTGCCGGGATCCTCGACACCATCAAGGACAAGCTCGACCCGACCGCCGCCGCGGGGCTCATTGGGCCGTTCATGGCCGCGGTGCAGGCGGTCATCGCGGGAGAGGGCCAGTCGGCCATCGACGCCCTGGAACTGATTCTCGGCCAGATCAATGCCGCGACGGGCACGGCGGCGGGCCCGGGTGCGGCGAAAGCGGCGCCGAAGACCACGGAACAGATCCTCGCCGGGGCGGCCGCGAAAATGGACGCGCGTGGGCCGATGGCAACGGATGACCGGCTCAGCTCAACTGAAAAGGCGCGAGTGGCGGATATTTTCGGCGTGTCCATCGACACGCTGTTCAACATGACCAAGAGCGCCATTCACGACGCCTACCAGAGTCTGAGCAACCCGGGCGACTTCTTCAACTGGAACATCATGAACGTCCTCGGGAGCTACGAGCGCGGCACGAACTACGTCCCGCGCGACATGTTCGCGCTCATCCATAAGGGCGAGGCGGTCGTCCCGGCCGCCCTGAACCGCCCGGGGCTCCTGGACATTCTCCCGAAGCTCGGCGAGTCGTTCATTCGGCCCGTTCCACCGCCAGCGCCTCCGCCGATAAGCATCAGCATCACCCTTCCCAACTACCTGGGGAGCCGCTCCGAAGTCGTCCGCGAGATCGTCCTTGAACTGCGCCGCGCCGGGGTGAGCATCTGATGCCCATCTCCACCGTCACCGTCAACGCCTACGCCGACTGGAACGGGGATGCCGACTTTGCCGACGCGAACGAAGACATCAGCGCCTACCTCCAGCGGGTGGACGTGCGCCGCGGGCGGGCGAGCGTGAACGATGAGTTCAGCGCCGGGACGATGACGATCGAGGTCGACAACCAGAGCGGCCTCTTCTCGCCGTTCAACGCGTCGAGCGCCATCTATGGGTCGATGCTCCCGGGGCGCGCCATCAAGGTCGAGGCCGTCCACCTGGCCGTCACCTACCCGGTGTTCTACGGGTACATCACGGACTACCAGCAGTCCCGCTCGCCGTCGGGCCGCCCGTCCGTGGTCATCACCGCACTCGACGCGTTCGACGTCCTCCGCTTCGGCTCGATCCGGACGGCGCTCCAGGAGAGCAAACGGGTGGATCAGCTCATCACCGCCTGTCTCGATGCCGGCGGGTGGAGCGCGTCGCTTCGCGATCTTGACACGGCAGAGGTGACCGTGACCACGGCATGGTGGCACGACACCGACACCCTCACGGCCATCCGTTCGGCGGCCAAGCAGAACCTCGGCGGGCAGCTCTTCATCTCGCGCGACGGGAAGGTCACCTGGCGGAACCGCTACGCTCGGAGCGCGGCGGCGGTCCACGCGACGCTGACCGGCCCCCAGGGGCTTGGCTTCGGCATCCGGCGGGACGACTTCATTTCGGACGTACACCACACCCGCGGCGGCATCGACATCGCCAGCGCGAACTCCGTGCTCTACAGTCACACGCCCACCGGGCGGCGGCTGCAGCCGGGCAGCACGGACCCGGAGAACACCATCTACCTCGATTTCGCCGCCGGCGGGAAGAGCGTGGTCACGCCGCTCGCCACGACCGACTACCTCGCCAACGCCCAGGCGGACGGCGGCGGCGCCGACAAGACGGCGCAGGTCACGGTGTCGTCGTTCACCGCCTACGGCGGCGGGGCGGTCATCACCTTCGCGAACGCCGACAGCGCGCCCGTGTACCTCTACCACACCGCGAGCGCGGCCTTCCAGGTGCGCGGGCTGGCGGTCACGCAGCAGAGCGACAAGCGCCGGATCGAGGTCGCGGCGGCTTCGCCCATCGTCGACAACCAGGTGTTCAGCGACGCGTTCGACTACTACGACGACGCGACGGACATCGAGGCGTTCGCCCACTACCGGCTGAACGTGTTCAACGCGATCCAGCCGCGCATGGGCGTCGACCTGACGCCGCGCAGCGATGCCGAAATGGCCGTCGTCCTGGGTGGCGAGCTCGGCAAGCGCATCACGCTCCAAAACACAACCGGGCTCTACCCCACGCAGGTCAGCGGGGACTTCTTCACTGAGGCGATCAGCCTCTCGCTGTCGCCCGGCCTGCAGGTTGGGTGCAGGTGGGAGCTGTTCCACGAGGACCAGGCGATGGGTGCGTTTTTCCGCATCTCCGGGGCCGCCGGGGGCGGTCAAGACTACAGCCAGATAGCAACGGCGGCGCCCGTCACGGGCGACCGGATCGCGTTCTAGGAGGGACTGATGGCACGGTTCAGCGCAACGTTCGCGGTCACTGAGGCGACCGACTGGGAAGCCGGCGACTACTTGCGGTTCGATAAGTTTCGCGATCAGGTGGGCCAGAACATCGAGTTCCTGGCGCAGAGCCACGACCACAACGGGGACGCGGGGGACGGCGGGACGCTGCCCGTCGCCAATCCCCTCTACATCTGGCTGCTGACGCCGCCGCTCGGGAGCCCATTCGCATGACCGGGAGGATAGCCATGGACATCGACCCTGCAATCTGGAGCGTCCGGAGCATGGCTCCGAGCGCGAACCGCGGGACGTTCGACATCGAGGTTACGGATGGGGAGCACGTCATCCGGTTCGAGGCGTGCAGCGACGGCGGCGCCCAGGAGCCGCTCGCGTGGGCCATCGAACAGGTGCGGGCGTTCGACGAACGGGCCTTCCGGTTGGCGTGTCTGCACTGCCCGGACGAGGGTGCCCCGACGCGGCCGGCGCTGTGGGACGCGGACGAAGCCGAGGAGGGCGAGTAGATGGCGATCGCATGGGAATCCACTGAGAGCGGGGCGGCGGCGTACATCAGCAACGTCACGCCGACGACGCTCTACACCAATGCCCAGGGCGCGGGGAAAATCGTGCGCCTGGAGAAGCTGATCATTACGAACGTCAACGTGGCCGCGCGGAGCCTCGCGCTCTACAAGGTGCCCAGCGGCGGGGCCATCAGCGGGGACGACTGGAAGATCATCTACAGCCGGTCGATCGACGCGAGCGGCGAGGAGGACATCCGCGAGGCCGCCGGGCTGATGCTCGACAACGGCGACAGCATCCGGGCGCTGGCGAGCGCGGCGTCGAGCCTTCGCTTCGACCTGGGGTTGGCTAAAGAATCATGATGAACCACGGGGCGTGCGAGATCAGGCGTAGTGAACTGGAGGCCAGCTAATGCCAGGCGCAGCGGGGCAGCTCAAGAAGCTCTATCAGCAGCTCATCGGGGGGACGGCGCCGACCGATGCCGAGGCCGTCGCGGGCAGCGTGGCGGCGATGGTCAAGTACGAGATAAACCGGATGCTCAACGGTACGGCGCCCTCAGGCGCGGCGTCCCTCACGGGCGATATGTCGCAGATGATGAAGGCGCTCGTGGCGCAGATTCTCAACGGCACCGCACCCGCCGGGGCCGCGAGCAGCTCCGGCGACATCGCGCAGATGGTCAAGTACCTCATCGCGAACAGCGGCTCGGCCATTGCCCCACGCCAGGTTGCGACCACCAACCCCTCCGCCTGGGGCGCGGGCTCGGGCGCGGACGCCCTCCCCTATACCGACTGGATATGGACGCCGACCGGGTTCGCTGACTGGACGAATGCGGGCACGCCCGCGGACCTTGCCATCGGCGCCATCACTGACGACTTCATGTCGAGCGCGGACATGGACAACGGGCCGAGTGTCGACCTGAACAGCTCGGGCGACATGATTCACTCGGGAAACGGCACCGACCAGGGGTTCGGCGAATGGAAACATGCCCGCGCCGCCGGGATCATTCTCGGGGCCATGCCTGACAAGCTGGAGCTGGAGTGGATAGCGCAGTTCGCCACCGCGTCGGCCAATGAGCCCACGAGCGGGTTCGGGTTCGTCCAGGCGAGCGCACTGATGACCGGTGCGCTCGGGACCAAGGCCGCAGTCATCGCGTCGAACGGGACGAACTTCACCTGCACAGGGAGCGTCTCCTTCGACACCGGCGCCGCCGTCGACACCAACTGGCACATCTGGAAAATCGTGCTCAGCCTCGCCGGGCAGAACGTCGAGTGGTACATCGACGGCGTCAGCCAGGGCACCTTCGCCATCTCGACGGACATCTTCCCCGTGCGCATCGGCGCTCACGCCTTCACGACCAACCGGCTCCGCATGGGGCCGTGCAGGGTCCGCTACGCGGCATAGGCGCCGCACCAGACACCCCACAAGGAGGGGACATGAAAGTCGCACTCAGTTTCATCGGGGCCATCGCGCTGGCGTTCGTCGCGTTCGCCATCGCAGCCGAGGTCGCGGACGCCCGCCCCGGCGGCACGACCTACAGCATCACGATGTCGGACTCGACGCCGAACTACGGGCAGACGGTGACGTTCGGGCTCAGCCCCACGCACCCCAACACGGCCATCGTGTCCATCACCGTTCGCTGCACCCAGGCGACGACACCGGAAGATACGGTCGTGCTCAACGCCAGCATTGCACCGGGCGGGACTGTGACGTTCACGAGCGGCAACTGGAACCCGACGATGAGCGCGTCGTGCAGGGCGACCGCCGACGATGTGGGCGACACCGGGGACAGCTTCAACCCGCGGTCCTTCACGGTCGCGCCATAGTCCCTGAAGGAGGGTGGCCGTGGTGATGCCTCTACTCGTTGCACCGGTCGATGGCGAGGTCGCCTACGCGGCCGCCGCCGCGATGGGCGCGGTGATCAGTTGGCTGGCGAAGCTCTACATCTCCGAACGCAACGACTCCCGCGCCCGCGAGGACCGGCTTCACGAACAGAACCGGCTCGACGCCCGCGAGATGCTGACCGCCCTCCACGACAACACCCACGTGCTCGACGAACTGCGGAGCGCCATCCGTGAAAGGTCGGCTTAGCGTGATGTGGGCAGAGGTTCGAAGCCGCTTCCATCGTCGCCCGGTGGAGCCGCTGCCCACGGAACCGTCGGAAGCGGTGACCACGGCCGTCGCCATCCACCGCCACGCGGCCGAGGCGGTCTGCTCGGAGTTCCGGGGCTTCGTCCAGCACCTGCGCGAGGAGGCCGACCGGACACACCCGCGCGGCGAGGGGGGCGGCTGATGCTGACCATCCTGGCCGTGCTGATGTTCCTCTACCTGCTCGTGAGGGCGGTCCCGGCGATGGTGGCGGCGAACGGGCACCGGCCGTTCCTCGTGGGGTACATCGCCCTGACGCTGCTGCTCGGCTGGGGGGCTCTGGAAGCGGGGTTCGTGGGCGCGCCGATGAGCCAGGAGATCCGCCGGCTGCTCGTCGCCGGGACGCTGGTGGGGACGTTCGAATGGGCGGGGAGGCACCGGTGATGGGCCGCTGGCGGACGGCGCGGGAGAAGCGGATCGTCGACCACATCATCGGGCTCGGCCGCGACGTGTTCGACGTGCTGGAGTGCGGGCACCAGCTGATCTGCATCTGCGGGGAGGCTTCGAAGCTGCACCTGTCGATCAACGCGCGGGTGTGCCGTGAGTGCCTGTGGCCGGGGAGGGTCGCGGTATGAAAACGATAGTGCTGCTGTTCGCGGGGTTCATGCTCGGACTCTCGGCGATGGTCCTGTGGGCCGTGGAGCCGGAGATGCGGAGGCCGTACCGATGATGAACTACCTGATCGCCGTGAACGTGTCGTGGCTCGAAGGCGTGGTCCCGGGGATCGAGGCGATGGCGGACGCGCTGCCGGAACGGTCTGTTCGAGATTGTGCCTGGAAAAAGACATACCTTTCCATTAGCGAAGCGGACGAAGCGTCCGACCGAACGCCCCCTACCCGTGACCGCGACCGGCGGCACGCCTTCCTGCTGCCGTACTGGTGTGCTGAACACAACGGTTTTCACCTGGGCCATTTCGACCCCCTCGGGAAACGGGCGTTTCAGGGATGGGGTGCGGAACTCTACAACCAGGTGAACTCCTACAAACGGAGGCACCGACGGGGGTACTATCGTCGCCGGTCTCAAGGACGACTGAACGCGCTGCCGGACGACTGCCCACGGTGCGGGCGCGAGGGCGTGGCGCCGGAACACGAGTGCGCGGAGCTGGGAGGAAGTGGGTAATGGCGACGATTGACGCGCCAGAAAGGGCGACAGTTTCGGGGGAGCCTCAGGTTCGGCCCACGCTGGCCGTTTCGGTGCACGTTTGCGGCGAGCACGAGGTGAAGGTGGGGAACAACCGATGAGCGAACACAAGCACCTCCAAGGCCCCGTCCGGTGTGTCGAGATCTCCCCCGAGGTTTGCCTGCGCCCGACATCTCACGGCGGGGCTGAGCACATCAGGAATGCAGACGGAACGATCGCGGGCGGGTCGACGGCTCACCTGGCTGGCTTCCTTCTCGCCCACGAGGGGGGGCATCTCGGCGACGGGTATCGCTGTGAGGGGGTGGTCAACGTTGACCCTCATCTCGCGCCGAAACCGTTGTGGGAAATGACGGGTTCGCTTGAGGGAGGCGACCTGACGCTCTCCCCGTCCGTGCTTTGTAGCGACGGGTTCCACGGCTTCGTCCGCAACGGGAAGTGGGTGCCAGCGTGACGGTCCTTGACGTTTCGAACTACGACCTGACGACCTTCGACGCGGAGTGCATGAAATCGGCGGGGGTGACCGCGGTCATCATCGGCTGCCAGGACGAAGACGCCGCGGACGTGATGGCGAACCGCTGCGAGGCGGCGGGGCTGCCCATCATCGGCGTCTACGCCTTCCTGTACTTCGGGCTGGACACCCTCGGGCAGACGGGCGCGGCGATCCGGGTGGCGCTCAGGCACAGCGTGGGGCGCGTCTGGCTCGACTGCGAGAGCACCGGGGAGTATGACGCCGCGAGCGGTCCCATGCAGCGCCAGGACGAACTGGCGGCCTGCTGCGATGCCGTCCGCGCCGCTGGCCTTTCGCCGGGGATCTACACGGGGGGGTGGTGGTGGCCGGGGAACATGGCGTCGGAGGCGTTCTCACACCTCCCGCTCTGGCACTCGGAGTACCCAAACGACGGCCATGCGGTCCCGGAGGTCGCCTATGGGGGGTGGTCGAAGGTCGCCATCCACCAGTACACGTCGCAGTTCTGGTGTTGCGGGCGGAACCGCGACGCCAACTACGTCTTTGAGGAGGACGAAATGACCCGCGAGCAACTGTTGGAAATCCTCGAAGAGTTGGGGGTCGCCGGGCCGGGCATCCCCACGGTGAAGCGGCTCGACGAGTTCGTGACGGCGGCGTTTACGGCGGCGCAACAGACCAGGACGGTGCGAGGGCTGAAGAAGGCCCTCCACCCGGACGGGCCGCAAACGTAGCAGAGGTACTTTTGTCCCCTAGGGGGCGTGTACAGGGAGGCGACCATGAACTGGAAAGCGCTGGCCGGGCTGGCACTCGTCATCGTCGCGGGAGTGCTTGCGACGACCGGGTTTCTCTCGGGAGACCTGGCGAACCTCATTGCCGGGGCCGTGCTCGGCGGCAGCGGCGGCTACCTCGCGGGGAACCGCGTGACCAAAGGTACTTCCGGCCCCTGAGGCCGCGTACAGGGAGGGAAGATGCGAAAGCTCTTCTTGCTCATCGGAGGGTTTCTGGCGCTCGTCGCCGGGGCCATTGCGCCAACCCTGGTGCGGTTCGCCCGCGGCCCGTCGTGGGCCAGGTGGATGGCACCAGCCGTCATCATCACGGCGCTCGTGCTGAGCGTTGTCATCCCGTGGACTGTCCCGGACGCCCAGCACTGGCGCCCCATGGCGGTCGCGGTGACAGCGGGCACGATCGCCATCGCAGTTCTTATGGACGCGGAGAACCTCAGGGCACGGGTGAGGCGACACCGGGGCGTAAATGACGCTCCCACGGCCTCGAATGTGCATCGGTTCGCTCTACAGTTCGGCGGGGTTGGTAGCTCGGGCGCAAGCCCGGGCGGTAGACAGACGCCGGGGTGACGGATCACTGAGCGCGAAGTCCAAAGCGCGAGAGGCCGGGTGTTGAGCCCGGCCTCTTTGTGCGTCAGCGCGATGCGTGGGGGGTTGGGCGATTTGGGGGACGGCCGATGTTCAGGACGGACAGTTCGCCGTTGTTCGGCAGGTGATAGACGATCCAGAACCGGCCATCCCGAAAGAGCGACAGGATGACCGGAGGGACGGCGAAGACGAAGGTGGTCTGGTTGTTGACCTTCGGATCCTGGCAGAGGTTCCGAAGGACGCGGTCCAACTCCCGGCGATCTTCCTCCGGGCAGGCGACGTAGAACGTCTCTGCCGGAGGAAGCAACCGGCTAGTGCGTGAGTCCATGTTCCTTGCGGATCTCTTCGAGGGTCTTCCCTCGCTGGCCGCTCTGCTCGGCGGCGAGCCCTTTGAGGACGCCGTCCATGAAGACGTCGTCCTCGAGGACTTCCATGACGGCGTTGTAGGCGTGAAGGGTGGTTTCCCTGGACTCCTTCAAAGTGAGTTCGGTGGTAGACATAGGTTGGTAGCTCCTCCGTGCGGCTTGGGATGGCACCGTAGCAAATGTACACATGGTGTCAACCGAGATGGCAGCCCCCCTTTACCCCCAAACGCATTGGAATTTCCTATGAACGGGGGGTTTGACCCCCCATTTTCACTCGGCCTCGGCGGTGACGGGCGCGGAGGTGGGTGCCCGTTCGATGTCGAGCAGGTTCTCCATGGTGCGCTGGTAGGCGCGGCGCACAGTTTTTTCCCGGGAGAAACTACGCCCGGCGGCGGATGGGGATGACCTTGCGGTCGTGGTCGGTGGCGAGCTGCGGATCGATGGGAGGTTCGGCGGCTTCGCCTTCCACGGGATGCCCGGCCCTTCGGTATACCTCACTGAGCGGCACGTGAAGGACTCGGGCCAGTTCTTGGCAGGCGTCCGTTCGGGGCAGCCGTCCATCGACGAGCCAGGAGGAGACGGTCTGCTGGCTCCTCCCCAGGTAGGCAGCGAGCTGGGCTTGGGATAAACCGCGGGTCTTCAGCTCGTGGTCAAGCCACTCGGCGAAGGCGGTCCGTTCAGCCACGACGGTACTCACGGGGCGACATTACCAAGAATCTTGCGGTTTGGGACAAATAGGGGCTTGCAACTCCGCATAGTTGGTGCGATACTCCGCAGCGTCCGATACGAAGTCTGCGGACGCGGAGTCAGAAACCAGTGAGCGTGGTGACGGAAGAAGCGGGGACGGCCCTGGGGCGGCTCATTCGAGAGCAAGGCCGGCTGAAGGGCTGGGTGGCGGAGCAACTGGGCATCGGCCCGGAGCGCCTGTCGCGGCTGATCAGCGGGGAGCGGGAACTGACGCTCCGGGAGGCGGCGCGACTGGCGGAGATCTTCGGGGTGGCGATCGAGACGTTCGTGCCCAGCCGGGGGGTGGGGGCGTGAGCGCGGTGACGGAATATCTGCGGGGGCTGCCGCACCACATCGAGTCCGAGGACGACCTGACGGAGGCGGAGCGGGAGTGGACTTCGAAGCCTCGCCCGGGGGACGCGGCGTGGGAGGCGGCGATCGAGGCTGACCTGGCGCGCTGGGATCAGGCCTGCGGGGGATCCTTGGGAAATCCCGAGGCTTGCTGCCAGACGGTGAAGGCGTGGCCTATCAGTTCCTGGCGAAGCCGCGCAATCACGAGGGCCGTTGCATCGTCGGCCCGCTCCTCTTTCGGGGCGCCCCTCTGCACGGCGTACTCGTTCATGACCCGGAAGATCATGGCGTCGAGCATGGCGCTTCGGCGTCTTGCCAGCCGATGCCACTCCCTGAACGTCTGGCGCGCTTCTTCGGTCGTCCACTCTCTCATGAGTTCCCTCCGGGGCAAGAAGTCTAACGACCGCCGGGGAGGATCGCGATGACGCGCGGCCGGACCCCGACCTTCGATGGGCTGCTCGCGGAGGCGCGGGTCCAGGCGTACTCGGTGAGCCACGAACTCGGCCGGCACGACCAGTGGGAACTGGCGGCGCTGGAGGCGCTGGACCTGCTGTTGCGCGAGGGCGACGTCATCGGCGCGCGGCGGGTGGTGGCGGAACTGCGGCGCCGCGACGTCGTGGTGGAGAACCCCCTGCACCGGGAGATCACGGACGTGTTCGAGACGGCGGACGGGGCGTCGAGGGCGGTGGCGTCGTGACGGTGGAGGGTGTGCTGCCGGTGGTGACGACGCCGCGGGAGTGGGGGGCGAAGGGCCATGCGGTGACGCTGGCGCGCTACGGGAAGCGGCGGATGGACGCCTGGGCGCGGTCGGGTGGGCGAAAGCACAACCCGACGTTGGCGGAGATTGAGGCGGCGGAGAGGGCGGAGAAGGCGGAGAAGGCCCGGGCGCGGGCCGAGAGACAGGCAGCGGCCGCGATCTCACCTGGTGAGGCGCGTACGACCGGCAGGGTTCGCCCTCGCCGGCCCGTGGTTGGTAGCGCATACCCGATCGCGACGGTGTCAGAGGCCGCGGGCGCATCCAATCACGGGCCAGTGCGCGCGAGCTCAACCACGGGCGGGGGCGACTCCGCGACGACGGTGGACACGCGCTTCGCGTAAGTCCGCCACAAGAGGAGAGCCCGGGCGGGGGCCCGGGCTCAATCCAACGTCAAAGAAAGGGTTTGACCTGATGAGGGTACAGCAACTGGCGGCCGACAGACTAGCCCCACGGATCGAGGCGACGGCACCTCCCCAGTCGCGGGACATGGGGGACGTGGCCGCGTTCCCCACCGTCCTCATCGACGGGCTGGAGTACATCAACAACCCGAACTGCATGCAGTGCGGCGGGTCGCTTGCCGACAGTTCGTGGGTGCGCGACGCCATCCTGCGGACGCGGTTTCACCCTGACTGTTGGCTCCAGCGCCTCGGCCTGGAGGCGACCTCATGAGCACGGCGGAGCAGCTGACGCTGGCGCCGGTGAGGACGCTGTACCGCGTCGATGACCCTCATACGAGCGGGCGGGCGGCGGACGGGCACGACGCTTCGGGGGGCCGGATGCGGCACTCGGAGCTGGTGCTGGCGGTAGTTGTCCATCACCCGGGGCTGACGGCGGCGGAGATCGGGGCCGCGACGTGCCTCGGGCATGTAGCGGCGCAGCGGCGGCTGTCGGACCTGAAGAACGCGCACCGGGTGCGCCAGGGGGCGGCGCGGGAGTGCCTGCTGAACGGGACGCGGATGGTGACCTGGTTCGAGGTGACGCCGTGAGCGGGGACGTGCTGGTGGTGGCGGGGGCGACGGCGATCGTCTGCGGGGCGTACTGGCTCGCGGGCTGGCTCGGGGAGCTGTTCGGCGGCCGGGGATGGTGGGACCGATGAGCGAGAACCAAGACGGCTACTACACGGCGGCGGATTTAGAAGACGCGGTGGCGCGACTTCGCGAGGAGCGCCTAACGATGGCCCAACTCGATCTCCAATACCGAGAGGAGCTTGCTGACTTCGAAACGAAGCTGATCCCCCTCAAGGCAGACATCGAGTTGGTGAGGCGAACTGAGGCGGCCGCCGCCGAGCATGTCCGTGCGGTCGCGTTCTCCCTCTGGACGAACGGGGTAGTGACCAGCAAGACGCGTCCGCCCACTCGCCAGCCAGCTTGCACCGTGCCCCGTTCGTCCCGTAGGTGGCATGGGCGGCCCTGGAGGCGATGAGAGACCCTGCCATGAGCACGTTCGCGGTGTCTATCCGCCGGCCGGACCTCCTCGACGACGAGTGCGGGGTCTGCGGGTGGTCTCGCTGGATGGGACTCTGCGGGTGCGCGCCCCCGGGCGAGGTTCGGCAGAGTTCGGCAGAGGATGGCGAACCTGAGATCTACTCGGACCCGTGCGGGCACCGGCGGGGGGCGTGTTCGTGCGAGGCGGACGACATGGCGTTCTTCGCGGACGAGGAGCTGTGATGACTCACCAGCCCCCCGGGACGTGCGCGGCTGAGTTCTGTGAGCCGGTGACCCTAACGGTGATGTGTTCGCGGTGCGGGGTGCGGATGCTCACGGGGCCGGGTGGAGTTAGTCCGGTGGCGCTGTTGCGGGAGCACTGGATTGACGCGCGCGGCGGCGTGCCGGCGGTGGAGGTGCGGGGGTGACGGCGAAGCGCGCGAGCCCGAAGCCATACCCGAAGTACCGCTGCTCGGAGTGCGGGCGGGGGAGCATGGACGTGGTGCTTCGTGACGGCGTGGCGCCGGTGGCGTTGGCGTGCCGGGAGCACCCGGCGGCTCCGATGCTGTCGTGGAACTCGGCATCGCAGGCGGCGGCGCTGTGGGTCCACCGGGTGGGCGAGGAGACAGCGCGGGCGGCGCTGGAGGACGACATGGACCCCTCCCGCCGGGCTCTCCTGGTGGTCGCACTGCAGGTCATGGAGCCGTGGGGGTTCCAGCTTCCGGAGTGGCGTCTGCCGGCGATCGTGACGCCGATTCGACCAGTGACACCGATCGGGCTTTACGGGGCCCGGCCGTGAGGAGGGTGAAATGACATCGACAGCAGCAACAGTGATCACGCCGGGCCAGCGGGTTATCCAGCAGGCGGGGCATTGGACGAAGCGCGAGGCGGAGATCATCTCTACGGTGCTCGGGCGGGACCTGACGCCGGGCGACCTCCGGGCGTACGCGGCCATCTGCAAACACACGGGGCTCGACCCGTTCAAGCGGCAGATCTACGCGTGGAAGGACAAGGGGCGGCTGACGATTCACATCGCCATCGGCGGGTGGCGTGGGTTGGCGGCGCGGACGGGGACGTACAACGGACAGACGCCGCCGGAGTGGTGCGGCCCGGACGGCCAGTGGCGTGGCGTGTGGCTCGAAGAGGATCCGCCCGCGGCGGCCCGCGTCGGGGTCTACCGGACGGGGCAGCCGTTGCCGGTATGGGGTGTCGTGACCTGGAGGGAGTTTCAGCGCACTCAATCGCGGACGGGGGCGCGGGGCCCAACGCTGTGGGACGAGAAGGGCCCGCACATGCTGGCTGTGCGGGCCGAGTACCAGGCGCTGCAGAAGGCGTGCCCGGAGGCCTTCGAAGCGTCGAGCGAGGCGATTCAGCAGTTCAACGTCGCGGTGGAGGCGGTGAGCGACGAGGAGATCCCGGTCGCGCGCCAGCTCGTGGACGGCGACACGGGGGAGATCCTCGACGGTGACGCGCCGCTGGGCCTGGACGCGGAAACGGCTGCTGCGCCCGCCCAGGCGCCCGCCAGCGCGCGGAAGGACGCGACGCCGGTGGATGACTCGGGGGAGCAGCCGGGGCTCAGTGATGCTCTCGTGCCGCCGTGGATGGAGGAGTGGAACGCGGCGCGGGCGGCGGCGGGGCTGGTGGCGACGGACAAGGTTCACCTGGCGGCGGTGTTGGGCTGTGCGCCGGGTGAGGTGATGGCGGCGATCCCGGCGTGGCTGGCGGCAGAGGAGGGACGGACGATCCGGGGGCTGGTGAGCGCGGCGGTCGACCGGAAGATCGCGGCGGCTGAGGGGGGGCGACGGTGATCGTGGCGGAAGCGACCTATCAGCGAAAGACCATCACGGACGACTGGTACGACGTACTGATCCATGACACTCGCATCGGCGAGGTGTACCGGACGAAGCACGGCTACTTCGGAACGTGTGCCAACGCGCCCAAGACGATCCTCGGACCGACCAGGAAGAAGGAGGAGCTGGCCCAGCTCCTCCTTGCGAAGTGGGAGTCCTTCCCGGTCGACCCAAACGCCTCACGGGGCGGCGGGGGACGAGGCGAATCTTCAAGTCCTAAGCCAACCGCCGCCCCGATTTCCAAGGGACGGAGTCAACGGTGAGCGCGATGGGCCCCGTGCGGAAAGCACTCTCGTCGTCCTCGGAGTGGGAGACTCCAGCGGTGTTGTTCGATCAGGTCAACGCCGAGTTTCGCTTTACCTTTGACGCCGCGGCCTCAGAGGAGAACAGCAAGGTTGCCCGGTTCGTGACCGTTGGCGAGGACGCACTCTCATGGGATCCTCGAGGAGAGGTCATCTGGTGCAACCCGCCGTACGGACACTTGCTGGCGTGGGTCGAGGCGTTCGAACGATGGGCGAAACGCGGCAACTGTATCGTCGTCGCGCTCCTTCCGGCTAACACCGACACCGTGTGGTTCAGGAAATGTTGGCGGGCCTGTGAGATTCGATTTCTCTCCGGCCGCGTCAACTTTGTAGGATCGGGGGGAGGTAACACCGGCGGGTCAATGCTGGTCATCTGGCGCGGGCTCGAATGGAAGCCGAAGCCGCTGGTAACCCTGTGGGACTGGCGCCCGGAAGTGTCCTCGTGACCGCGGGGACGCTGGCGCCGGGGAATTGCCGGCGGTGTTCGCGGCCGCCTGTGCGGAACCACGACGAGCTCGTGTGCTTTACCCACGGGCTGATCGCGGACCCGATCCGCGGGGGTGACCTCGTGGACGGGTTCGTGGGGCCGGATGCGCCGCGGAGCCCCGGCGGTAAGCCGATCGCCCCCAGGGCGCCGCTGTTGCCGGTGACGGAGAGCGAGCGGCAGGCGTGGGCGCGGATGGAGGCGGGGGAGGACGTGCCGGAGTCGCGGGGGGTGGAGTGCCCGCGGTGTTCCGTGGAGTTCTCCCCGCTCGGGATCGGGAGTCACATGCGGAACGCGCACCGGCTGGGGGTGGCGTCGTGACTAACGCCGAACTCAACGAAGCCATCGCGAAGGCGCTTGGGTGGGAAATGCATCCCGATATGGATGGTGCCTTCTGGCATCCCCCCAGCGAAGAAGAACACATTAGCGGCGACTACTGCTGCTGGAGTCGCGCCGATTTGCCTTGGGCCACGTCCGTAGACGCCTGCCTCCGCGACCTGCTGCCAGCGGTGAGGGCGAAGTACCCGAAGGCCGAGTGGGAGTTCTTTCAACACATCAAACACGGCGCTCAGTCGTGGGCAGCAGTTTGTCATCCCTATGCTGCCGTGAACGACGGCGTGCGACGGGATGATCCCTCCCTCGCCCGCGCCATCTGCCTCGCGTTCCTGGCGGTTATCGACGCGGAGGTTGGCCGCTGATGGCATGGATCGAGAGCCACCAGTCGCTCCACCGGCACCGCAAGCTGGTGCGCGCTGCCGGACTGCTGGGGGTTTCCCACGCAACCCTAATCGGCCACCTCCACATTCTGTGGTGGTGGGCGCTGGACAACGCCGACACTGACGGGCGCCTGGGGGACATCAGCGCGGGTGCGCTGGCGGTGGTGGCCGACTGGCCAGGCAAGACGCCTGAGCGGTTCACTGAGGCGCTGATCGATGCGGGGTTCATCGACCGTGACGGAGAGGGACTACGTCTCCACGACTGGTATGTCTACGCCGGAAAACTCAACGGGCGCCGTGATGCGAACAGGGAGCGCATGAAGCGCGCACGTGCGGCGCACAGCGAGACGCACGAACAGCGCACAGACGACACACCGTTACGCCCTCGTGCAGAGCTACCAAACCGTACCCAACCAACCATACCTCCAGCAACCGCGCGCGAAGTCTCCGACGAAACCGAGGAGGCGGTCGGGCGGCTCTGCCGGGAGTGGGAGCGGGCGACGGGGACGACGGTCACGGCGATGCTCGGGGAGACGTTCGCGACCTGGCTGGCGAAGGTCTCGGAGGAGTGGGTCGGGGACGCCATCCGGGAGACGGGGAAGGCTGGCGCGAAGTCGCCGCGGTACTTGCAGCGCATCCTGGAAACCTGGTCGACGGAAGGGCGCAAGGACACGCCGGCGGCGAAGAAAACACCTCCGCCGGTGGCGATCCCGGACGGCTCGTGGCTGAAGGAGCACCACGTGGGGCCGCGGGCGACGCCGGAGGAGATGGCGCAGCTGGACGCGGAGTACGAGGCGAACAAGGCGAAGGCGAAGGCTGAACTGGCGGCGCTTGGGGTGATTGCAGAGTGAGCGCGGCGACGGGGATCGACCGGCTCCCGCCCTTCGACGGCGAGGCTGAGGACGCGGTGATCGCGTCGCTCCTGGTGCAGCCGGAACGCATCCCGGAGATCGTCGGGCTGGGGCTGACGCCGGGTTCGTTCTTCCACGAGCCGAACGGGTGGGCGTTCGAAGCGGCGCTGGCGGTGTACGAGCAGAGCGGTTCGGCGGGGGTGAACGCGATCACGGTGGCGTCGGAAATGGCGCGGGTTGACCGGCTGGAGGCGGCGGGAGGGCAGACGTGGCTGCACGGGATCATCCGGGAGCTGGCGACGGCTGAGGGGGCGCCGTACTACGCGGGGATCGTCGAGCGGACGGCGCGCTACCGGCGGCTGATCCACATGCTGAGCAGCGGTTTGCAGCTCGCCTACACGGCGCCGGAGGACTACGAGGCGGTGACGCGGCGGATCGTCGAGGGCGTGATGCGGACGGGCGCGGGGAGGGTGTCGGGGCGTTCGGCGACGACCTCGGAGACGCTGACCGACGGCGGGCTGGCGGGGTGGATCGAGGGCCACATGGAGGACCCGCGGCGGCTGGGAGGGGTGAGCACGGGCTACCCGGACCTCGACGACATGGTGGACGGGCTGCAGGTGGGAAACGTTTACACGCTGGCGGCGGAGACTTCGGCCGGCAAGTCGTTGATGGCGCACAACCTGATCCGGAAGCTGTCCGACGCGGGTGTGCCGATGCTCCTGTTCAGCACGGAGATGAGCCAGAAGGCAGTGGGGCGGCGGATGGTGTACCTGGAGGCGGGCGTGGACCCGGTCGCGGCACGAAGGCGTGGGGCCTACACGACGGGCGAGAGGGATGCCGTCCGGGAGGCGATGACGTGGTATGACGCGCTGCCCCTGACGGTGTACTCGGGTCCGCTGTCGTTCGCGGCGCTCCTGGGCGAAGTGCGGCGGGTGAAGGCGTCGAAGACGGGGTGCCAGGTGGTCTTCGTGGACCACGTGGACCACGTGGGCGGCGGCGCTCAGAACCGGGTGCAGGAGCTGGAGGCGCTGATGCGCGACCTGAAGACGCGGCTGGCGCTGGGGGAGGAAGTGGCGCTGGTAGTCGTTTCGCACATGAGCCGCGGGCTGGGCGGGAAGATGGGCCGCCTGAAGAACAGCTCGGCGAAGGAGCAGGATTCGGACGTGGTGATGTTCCTGCAGCCGGTGCGGCGCGGGGACAACGGGGAGTGGGTGGAGCTGAGCCAGGATGAGGCGGCGCTGGAGAAGGCTCGGGCGACGCGGCTGTTCTACCGGCTGGAGGTGTTCAAGAACCGGGAGGGGAGCACGGGGTTCGTGCCGTTGATGCTGTCGTGGGAGAGCGGCGGGCGGTTCGACCCGCTGGCGCGTGGGGGTGGGGAATGACGCCGATGGTGAGGCTGCTGTGATCAGGATGACGGCCAAAGTCCCGGAGGGGTTCGCTGTGAAGCCGAAGGGGCCGCGGGGGGACGCGACGCTGCTCTGCGGGCCGAAGGGCGAGCTGATCCTCTATCTGCGGCGCCCGGGGACGTGGCGGTGGGAGATCGTGTGTTTCGGGCGGAAGCGGCACTACCGGGTGGACGGGACGTGCGCGCACTCGGCGGCAATGTTGGCGGCGGCGCGGCCGTTCATCCGGCGACGGACGCTGGTGGTTGGGTGGGGCGGGAAGAACTACGGCGATCTAGCGAATCGCTCCGACGAGGGGGCTTCGGCCTCTGCCAGCGCAAAGGTTGGTCATGCAGAGTGAACGACGCGCGAGGGGCCTCTGGTCGCTCATCCTCTTCGCCATATCGGCCGCCGTCGTGGTGGTCGCAAATCGACCCTCACACGGGATTGGTGACGCTGGTCCCGGTCATCAGGTTGCCGAAGCGTCGGCGCCCGTGGTGGCGGCGGCTGTTCAGGGGTCTCCGGTGAGCGCCCCGGTGTTCGTGCCGACGGTGTCGCGGGACGAGCCGGAGGTCGCCCCGGAGCCGGACGCGCGGGTGGTTGCGGTTGAGGTGGCGATGGGGCGGTTCGAGGGTTCGCCGCTGGTGTCGCTGGCGGGCTGGATGGTGGCGGAGGCTGACCGGGTGGGCCTGGACTGGCGGTTGCTCCCGGCGATCGCGATCCGGGAGTCCGGCGCCGGGACGGCGAGCTGTATCGAGTACAACAACCCGTTCGGGTGGGGGAGCTGCGTGGAGGTGTTCGGGGCGCGGTTCGACTCCTGGGCGGCGGGGGTGACGAGGGTGGCGGCGGCGCTGGCCTGGGGGAGCTACTACGCGGGGAGGCCGCTGGAGGAGCGGCTGTGCATCTACAACCGGGGGCTGTCGTGTTGGGAGTCGGAGCCGGGGGCGCGGTACGCGTCGGAGGTGATGGCGATCATGCGAGGTATTGGGGACGGGACGGTGGGGCCGTGATGGAGAGCGACCTGACGTTTCGGGACCTGCGGGCGGACCTACGGGAGATGGCGATGAAGGCCAATGCCGCTGGGTACGTGGTCCAGGAGGGCACCGACCTGGTCTTTCGGCTGCCGCTCGACGACCCCAACGACGACCCGCTCGATGAGGAGGACATTGAGTTTCTGAATGTCATCGTTCACCCCCAGCTGGTCGTCGCGCTGCTAAACCTGGTGGACGACCTGGAAAGGGAACAGGAAGCGCTGGCCGCCGGGTTGACCCTGTTGCAGGAGAACTGGCCGTCCGTCGTTCCGCGGGAGGCTCGGTCATGAGTGCGCTGTCGGCGGCGATGGAGGCGGTGCGGACGTACGAGCTGTCGCGGCGGCCGGTGTTCGCGGCGGAGCCTCAGCGCGTCGACGTGGAGGTGATGCCGGGCAGGGCGTCGACGGTGGGGTTCATGGCGTGCCGGTTCTGCGCGATGCAACTGGTGGTCTATTCGGCGGGGCTGGCGATCGTGGGGAAGATCGCGCGGACGCGGGGGTGGAAGTACCGGAACGGGATAGGGTGGCTGTGTCCGGGCTGCGAGGGGATGGGATGACGGCGCCGATCACACTTTCGGGGGTTCACAGCTGTTCGCGGTGTGCCCAGCCGCTGGTGCGGAACCATGACGAGCTGGTGTGCATGGTCCACGGGCTGCAGGCGGAGCCCGTCCGCGCGGGGGATTTCGTGGTGGATTCGTCGTGGGTCCCGGCTGACGAAGGGGACCCGACCCGACGTCGACGCCGGGTCGCACGGCCCACCGACGCGGTGCCGCTGACGGCGGCTGAGCGTGGGGCGCTGGAGGGTGATTCAGGGCTGACGCCGGAGGAGTGGGACGCGGCGGCGGGACGGGGGGAGTTCGAGCGGGTGGAACGGTTCGAGCGTTGTCCGCGGTGCGGGCAGCGGGGAATTTCGCTGCCCGGGGCTTCGTGCCTGGTCTGCGCAGGGCGAAAGGAGAGGGAGATGAACACGGACACGAGCGGGGCGACCCCGGAGCGGTTGCAGGTGTTGACGGCGGAGGACCTGGGGAAGCAGGCGATCGCTCAACTGAGGCTTGCGGCGCGGCAGATCGCGCAGCTGGACGAGAAGAAGGAAAGAATCCGAGCGGAGGTGGCGGGGTTCGCGAAGATCGTGGCGGTACTGGGGATGGAGGTGCCGCCGGAGTGTGAGGGGTTGCTGGCGGTGGGGAAGCCGTCGAAGCCGCGCAAGGGTGACGGCGGGCATTCAAGGCTGCGCTCCGGGGAGTATCCGTGTGCAAAGTGCGGTCGGATGTTCTTCTCCTCCCAGGCGCACGGGACGCACCTGTCGCGTTCTGCGGCGTGCGGGCGTGGAGGCGGGGAGTGACGGCGCTGACGTTTCGCGTTCTCGGGGTGCCGGTCCCGCAGGGCTCCATGAAGGGCTACATCCGGGGCGGGCACGTGGCGCTGACGAGCGACAACACGAAGCTCCGCCCCTGGCGCGACAGCGTGGCGTGGGCGGCGCTGGAGGCGATGCGCGACGCGGGGCTGACGCTGTTCGAAGGGCCGATCGCGGTGGAGGTCACGTTCTACCTGCCGCGCCCGAGGTCGACGCCGAAGCGGGTGACGCGGCCGGCGAAGAAGCCGGACATCAACAAGCTGCTGCGGGGGTGCCTGGACGCGATGTCCCTGGTGGTGTTCCGGGACGACGCGCTGGTGGTGACGCTGTCGGGGGCGAAGTGGTTCGCCAGCCAGAGCCGGACGCCGGGGGCGCTTGTGACGGTCAAAGAGGCCGTGGAAAGGGGAGACTGATGTGGCGTTCGACGCGGCGATGACACGGTTGGAACTGCTCACCCTCATCGACTTCTGTGACCAGATGGCGACGAGGATTCGCGCCGACTGGACGGACCCTCGGCGGGAGTGCCGGGCCATATGGGACGCCCACGACATGGCCCACGTGATTCACGGAGAGGATCGCGTTCGAACGTGGCAGGACATGGAGGCCGTCCTTGCGCTTCCTGACGACGAGGGCGGCTTTGGCGAGGCCTGGCCGGACGTGAGAAGGCGAACCTATGACCTTCTCTGCCGCCTGAGAGAAGTACCACACGCGAAAAGGGGAGACTGAGATGACTGAGGCGATGGGTTCGAGGGGGATCAGGGTTCCGTCGTCGGCGGAGTTTGGGGAGTACGACTTCCTGGACTCGCCGGACCTGACGGCGCTTTCGGACGACCTGATCCGGCACTGGCCGGAGATGGACCACCTGGGGCTGTTCCGGGGACGGGTGCTCTGGCGCAAGAAGGGGTCGACGTCGGGCGGGCGCCAGGTGCTGGCGAAGTGCCAACTGACGAGCGGGCTGCTGGCGCACTTCTGCGATGCGGACTGGATCGTGACGGTGGCGGCGGACTTCGCGCGCCAGGGGGAGAAGGACGGGGGCTGGTTCGAGGCGCTGATGTACCACGAACTGGCGTCGCTGGAGCTGGTGATGGAGGAGGACGAGGACGGGGATTTGGTGCCGGTGGAGCCGCCGCAGTTGAAGGTGAAGGGCCCGGAGGTCGAGGCGTTCGTGATGGAGCTTCGGCGGTATGGGGCGTGGGACGTGGGGCTGGCGGCGGCGAAGGCAGCGTTCGAGGAGCCGATGCTCCCGGGGTTCGGGAAGGAGCCGAAACCGATGGAACAAGCGGCGGCGGCGATGAAGCGGCTGCAATCGTTGGGGGCGACGATGGAGGTCACGGGGACGGGCGCCCTGGGGGAGCAGATCGCGAAGGCGTTCGAGGACGCGGGGGGGACGGTCGACCGGGTGACGGGGGAGATCCGGAAGGCAGAGACGGTGACGCCATGACGTTCACGGGCTATCTGATTCTTTCTCGGGGGCGCGACGGGCGCCTACATGGCCGCTTGGTGATTTCGCCGCCCAAGGGACTGGCGCGCGGGGAAGTGGCTGTTCGGCTGTCCGTGGGCGTGCCGCCTGAGTACTTCGAACCCCGCCCCATGCTGTCGGCGGTGATCGAGGTTCCTGCGCTCGCGCCTCAGCCGCTCCTCGACCTGGAGGCCATCGGAGTTGCCGTGGAACAGGCGACAGGGCTAACGGTGACCGTTCAGGAAGTAGGGGCGAGCGCGGGATGACCACGAAGATCGAGTGGTGTGACGAGACGTGGAACCCGATCCGGGCGCGGATGGCTCCCGGGCAGAAGTACGGAGAGGGTGCGGGGTGGGCGTGTGTCCGGGTGTCGCCGGGGTGCCTCAACTGCTACGCGGCGACGCTGAACAAGCGTCTGGGAACCGGGCTGGACTACACCGTCCCGGCGATGGGTCAGGTCAAGATGTACCTGGATGAGAAGACGCTCCTGGCGCCCCTGCGGTGGAGGAAGCCGCGGCGGGTGTTCGTCTGTTCGATGACGGACGTGTTCGGCGAGTGGGTGCCGGACGAATGGCTGGACCGGATTTTCGCGGTGATGGCGCTGGCGCCGCAGCACACGTTCCAGGTACTCACGAAGCGGTCAGCGCGGATGCGGGAGTACCACGCGCCGGGGCAACTTCGCGACGTGCATGTCGTCGACGCCGCGTACGAGATGGGATATATGTTGCCTCCAGCCCACCTGCTGACGTGGCCGCTCCCGAACGTCTGGCTGGGGGTGTCGGCGGAGGATCAGGAGCGGGCGGACGAACGTATCCCGCACCTGCTGTCGACGCCGGCGGCGGTGCGGTGGGTGTCGGCGGAGCCGTTGCTCGGGCCGGTTGAGCTCACACGTCTGCGGCACCCGTCGGGAGACAACCTCAACGCCCTTTGGGGTTGTACCTGGGTTGACGGTTCCATCCCCGACCAGACGGGGCCTTCTGAGCGCCTCGATTGGATCGTTACCGGCGGCGAGAGCGGCCCGGGGGCCCGGCCGATGGATCTGGCGTGGGCGCGGTCGTTGCGGGACCAGTGCGCGGCGGCTGGTGTGGCCTTCTTCATGAAGCAGACCGGGGAGAACGCGCACGACACGACGCCGGGGACGACGTTCTCGTTGACGGCGTACCGGAAGCGGAAGTCGCGGCACGGGGAAGACCCGGCGGAGTGGCCGGCGGATCTGCGGGTGAGGGAGTGGCCGGGGGTGAAGTCGTGAGCAACGAAGACCGCGACACACTGGTCCTCGTGGCCGGCGCCTGCCTCTTCGTGGCGTGGTTTACCACGGTCCTGACGGTGTGGGGGTGGTCGGACAGCGAGTCCTGGCGCCCACGCTACTGGCTGGTGTGGGGTATCGCCGTTGGCCCGATGCTGGCGGTCGGAGTTGCCGGGCTCTGGTGCGGTCTCCGGGGGCGACGGTGACGATGGTGGCAGCGCACCCTCGCGGCGATGCCTACCCGGAAGGGGCGACCTATCGGGACACGGGCTGCGACATTGCACCCTCGTGTCTGCGCTGTCCTCTGCCGTCCTGCCGCTACGATGAGCCGCTGCACGTGGCGGCGTCGCGGGAGCGCCGTGCGCGCGTGGTGGCGCTGTGGGATGGAGGGCTGGCGGTCGGGGCGATCGCGGTGGAGGTGGGGCTGTCGGAGCGGAGCGTGTACCGGGTGCTTCGAGATGGGGCGTCGAAGGCGCAGAGTGGAGGGGGGAGTCATCCGTGACCCGACGACGCCCATTCGCCTCCGTCGCCCGCCCATCGTCCTCATCAGCGCAGGGCTACGGGGCGGACTGGGCGCGGCTGAGGAGGGTCGTACTGTCTGAAGAACCAACATGCCGGAACTGCGGGAAGCCTGCGACTGACGTGGACCACATCCAAACCATCAAGCAGCGGCCGGAGCTACGGCTTGAGAGGTCCAATTTGAGGGCCCTCTGTCGGGGCTGCCACATGTCCATCACGGGGCGCCAAGGGGCGGCGTCGCACACCAGAAGCCGACGGCCGCGAGAGACACATCCGGGGTCGCTGCCGTGAGCAGCAAGCGCGCTGTGAGGCGCAAGGCTTGTGAGCGCAAGGTGCGGTTCTCCTCGCAGGACGAGGCGTGGGCGACCGCTCACCGGCTGATGAACGGGGCCGTCCCATACAAGTGTCGCTTCGGGGATCACTGGCACACTGGTCACCACACGGCGCTGTTGAGGCGCATTAGGGAGCGGACATGACCGACGCGGGGGGCGGTCAAAATCCTTCCAATTCTATCACCCACGGAGAG
>JACRBR010000336.1 GCA_016213125.1 Chloroflexota bacterium
CCGCGTTCGCGACCGAGAACGCCGCTTCGAACGCGGCGCTGACGATGGCACAGTACGCGCCACCCGGCTGGCCACCGCCCCACGGACGCGATCCCAGCGCCTTTGGCGCAGCACACGCCGCGTCTTCGTCGGCTCGCCCCTCGCCACAGAGGAGTCCGAAGAGCAGAAGCTGCCAAAGTGGAAGGCCCTGGCCGTCTTCTCGTCCGATGTCCTCTCGTCCAGCGCCTACGCCACGGACGAGATCCTGCTGGTGCTTGTTGCCGCGGGCGTTGGCGCCCTCACGCACTCGCTCGAGATCGCCCTGGCGATCGGGCTGCTGCTCGCGATCGTCACCTTCTCGTATCGCCAGACCATCAAGGCATATCCGAGCGGTGGCGGCGCATACATCGTCGCCAGAGAGAACCTGGGCGACGCCGCCGGACTCAGCGCAGCAGCCGCCCTCGCTGTCGACTATGTGCTCACGGTTTCCGTATCCATTGCCGCCGGCGTCCTGGCCATCGCCTCGGCATTCCCCGAACTCCATCCGTACGCAATCGAGATCTCCGTCGGCGTCGTCGCCATCATTACCTTGCTCAACCTGCGCGGCATCCGGGAGTCCGCCACGGTTTTCGCGCTACCCACCTACGCGTTCATCGTATCGATCGTGGCCCTCCTCATCGCCGGCTTCGTGAGGTTGGCCATCGATCCGAACCTCCAGGCCCAGATCCCCGAGTCCGTTCATCCCGTGGGTACGTCCGGGTTAACCCTCTTCCTGGTCCTGCGGGCGTTCGCTTCCGGTTGCGCAGCCCTCACCGGCACCGAGGCCATCTCCAACGGCGTGCCTGCGTTCCGCCGGCCGGAGTCCCAGAACGCGTCCACCACCCTCGTGTGGATGGGACTGATCCTGGGCACCTTCTTCCTCGGCCTCACTTTCCTCGCGCACGAGTTGGGTGTGCGCCATGCCGACGAGATCTCGGTTCCAGCGCAGATTGCCAGCACGGTCTTCGGCCAGACCCCGCCCTTCTACATCATCCAGGCCGCCACCGCCCTCATCCTCCTGCTCGCCGCCAACACCAGCTATGCCGACTTCCCCCGGCTTGGCTCAATTCTCGCGCGAGATAAGTTTTTGCCCCACCAGTTCACCTTCCGCGGCGACCGGCTCGCGTTCTCCAATGGCATCATCGTGCTGGGCATCGCTTCGTCGCTGTTGCTCATTTTCTTCGACGCCGACGTCGACAGACTGATCCCCCTCTACGCATTCGGTGTGTTCGTCTCGTTCACGCTTTCCCAGGGCGGAATGGTCGTCCACTGGCTGCGGCTCCGCGAGCCGGGTTGGCGGAGCAGCATGATCATCAGCGGTGCCGGCGCTACCGCTACGGCCATCGTCGCCGCCATTGTCGGCGGCACAAAGTTCACGGAGGGCGCCTGGATCAGCATGATCGCGATGGCCGTGCTCGCGCTCTTCTTCTTTGCCATCCACTCGCACTACAGGGGCGTCGACCGCGCCCTTGAGATGGATGAAGAATCTCTGGCGCCTACCGGAGGCGGCCGGCGCCACGTGGTCCTGATACCGGTCGAGGAACTCAACCGGGCCGTCATTCAGACCGTGAACTACGCCCGCGCCATCTCGCCCAACGTCACCGCTCTTCACATCACCGATGATCCCGAGGCCGGCAACCTGCTCCGCGAACGCTGGGAGCGCGTTGTACTCGACATCCCCCTTCTCGTCATCGACTCTCCGTATCGGTCATTCGTGGCGCCCCTCATCGCCTACATCGAGGCGATCGACAGGTCAGATTCAGCGCATTACGTCTCCGTCGTGCTGCCCGAGTTCCGGACGCCGTGGCCATGGCAGCGCTGGCTCCACAACCAGTCCGCGCGCCGCCTGCGAAACGCCCTTCTTGATCGTCCGAACACCGCCGTCTGCGAGTTCCCGCTGCACCTCGTTCCGCCGGATGCAGACGCGGGCAGCTGACGCCGCGTGATATTGACCTCGAGCGAGGTCCCATTGTCTGCAGTGCGGCGGCGCGTGTTGCGATGTTCCTATGCGCCGGGCGCCGCGACAGCTGTGGGTCCGGACTCGACTGGCGGCGTGTACTCGGCCTCGCTGGGACCGGCAGGCGCCTCCTCCGCGACCAGTGGGAGTGCGAAACCAAACTCGGTTCCCCCGCCCTCGCGCTCGGCGCACCAAATGCGTCCGCCCAGTGCCTCGATAAGTCGCTTACACACGGATAAGCCGATGCCGATACCGGCAGTTCCCTGCGCCGTATTGTCTGCACGATAGAACGGCTCGAATACAGCTTCACGCTCAGCCTCATCGATGCCCCTGCCGCGATCCAGGACGCGCACAACGCCGGAGTCCCCATCGCGTTCGATGAGTACGTCCACGGGCGCGCCGGGCGTGCTGTACTTCAGCGCATTCGAAATGAGGTTCTGCAACACCTGCTCGACATAAACATCACCAGCAAGGACCAGCACGGAGCGATCGCCCGTGACGCGCACCGTTCGTTCGTCAAAGCGGTGTTGTTCCCTTGCGGCCGATGCTTCGGCCATGCGCAGCAACGCAAGAGGCTCGGCGGCCAGGCCAGCGCCACGTTCAAGGCGCGCCAGCGCCAGGAGATTTTCGACGATTGCGGACAGGCGCTCCCCGCTCTCAAAGATGTCGTCCAGAGCGCTCTGCAGAGAGTCGGCGTCGACTTCGCCGCGCTGGCGCCGAAGGATCTCCGCGTTGCCGAGCACCATGGTGATAGGCGTCTTCAGTTCGTGGGAGACCAGGCCCAGGAATTCGTCCTTCGCGTGCGTGGCTCGCTCGCGGTTCTCGGCCATCTCGTTAAACGATGCGGCCAGCCGCTCAAACTCCGCGATGCCAGGCTTGATGCTTACCCGCGCGTCAAGCTTTCCCGCGGAGATCGCGTCGCTGGCGTCGACGAGGGAGACCACTGGACGCACGATCCAGCGCTGACTGAGGAACCATACGGCCGGCAGGATAATCATCGTTACAAGCGCCACGGGCCACAGGTTTCCCCACAGTGATTCGATGAGGGGTGGGGCCAGGGAGTCAGGATCCGCACTCACGACGACGCTAACCGCCGTGTCATCGGCGTCCGTGACCCGTACCGCGGCGGCGCGGAGTCCGTTTGCGGTGTCATTGACGCGGACGTCCAGGAAGTCGCGAAGGCTGCTGCCGAATCGTTCGTTGTAGGCCACCGTCTGCTGGCCACTCATGCCAATCGACGAGTTAACGATCACGCCGTTCTGGTCGACGACGAAGACCCGGCCCGTGTCGGGTAGGTTCGCGCCAGCCAGTACATCGTCTGTATCGTCCACCCTCAGGCCGGTTGACAGGTAAGCGACAATGTTGCCGCCTGGATCGAAAATCGGCGCACCGAAAGCGAGGTTCGGCAGATTGTCCGGCGGCGCTTCCTCGTAGTCCCCTGTTGCCACGTCACCGCGGGCGACTGCATGTTGGAACCAGAGATGGTCGGCCACGTTGTACTCGCCAACCTTCGCCCCTTTGCTGGAACAGAGCGCCCTGCCCGACGTATCCCACAGCGCGAAGCCGCTCGTGCCGGGCAGCAGTTGATCGAGCACGAAGAGCGAAGACGTACACCTGTCGAAGGCCTGCTGCGATTCCGGGTTCGCAGCCATCGCGCGAAGTGGCTCGGCCTGCTTGGCCAGCGTCAGGAGACGTTCCGCCGCGATGAACCGCTCACGTTCCGCATGCGCGACGAATACGGCGAGCCGTTTCAGATCTTCGTCGCCATCTTCTTTCTCGGTTTGGTGCCTCTGGAACTGCATGTAGATCAGCAAGCTGATCAAGCCGAGCATCGCAAGCAGCATGAGGGTTGCGAGCCGCGCCCTGATGCCGCGGAAGAATGGCAGATGAACAGGCACATGCACGCGTCAGGTCCCCCCGGGGCGTCAGATGTGTATCATGATCGCGCCCCAGGGCATGTCGATTCCATCGCAAGCCCCCCAGACTCCGTCTCCGCTGCATCGCAGCCCCGTGGGGGGGAGCCATTGCAGAAGCGATTCAGGCCCGACGGCCCAGCCTCGAAGCGGCACGAACAGCAAAACACACCTCACGTTCGCGACTCGTGCCCCCGCGGGCGCGCTCCCGCGCCGTGCGTCCTGCTTCCCGCGCTACGCCATCTACCGATTCCCCGGCCACGCCGAGATCGCCCCGTCGTGCCACTCCGGGTCGGCCGCCAGCAGCGCGCGCATCTGCTGGTACTCCTTGTCCTGCTCCGGGCTGCTGGCGTTCTTCCGGTACGAGGCCTCGTCGTCGAACACCGCGACGCCCCATACTTCGTCGCCCCCGGTGTCGTACAGGTACGCCGCCTTCATCCCGGCTGGCGTGCGACTCTCGTCCATCATCACCCGCACCAGCTCGTCCTTCTTCCCCGCCTGCACTCTCATCCGGAACACGCTTCCGAACATGACACGCTCCTTCCTTGTTTCCAACGGTGAAACCGTTTCCTCGGAATTTGGGATGCCAGATCTCGTGCGCGATCGTTAATCCTCGCCGAACAGCCGCCGCCGCATCGTCTCATCTACCGTGTGATCGGGACCGCTCCACATGGTGTCTGGCTGCCGCGTCGGATCTTCCGCCGCTAGGCCCAGCGCCCTGCCGCGCCGCTCGTCGGCAGCCGGCCCGACATCGTAGAACAGCTCCGTCAGCCAGCCCTCCACGGTGCGTACCACGCCGAAGTACCGATCGTGCTCGCTCGCGTAACCGTGCCCGGCGACGTCCCAATCATCGTTTGCAAGGAGTGCATCTCGAAGCACCCTCGCGTCTCGCAGCGTCAGCGAGAGGCCCTGCCCCCACGATGGGTCGCTTGAAGCGGCCGCATCACCCATAAGCGCCACCCCTTCGCGGTACGGATGCTCCACCCAGCAGTCTGCTCCGTTGAACGTGGCGAGCGGCCCCGCCGCCACCGCCCCGTCGAAGAACTCGCCCGGCATGCCGCTCGTGACGGCCTCCTCGACGAACCGCGGGACATCCGCGGCGCCCTGCAGCCGCAGCCCTTCATCCGCGCGCGAGATCATGTACGAGCGCACGCGTCCCCTTCCTTGCGGGAAGATGATTGTCCCCCGGCCACGCTCGAAGTCGCTCACCAGCCGCACGGTGTCGTCTGGCGCCGCTGAGCCATCGAAGAGCACCCCGCTGATGAACAGGCGGTCCGCGTTCTGGTGCTCCTCGAACTGCGCCCACTTTCGGAGAGGAGAGTTCCGCCCATCCGCGCCGACGATGAGGCGTGCGGTGATCGTCTCCGCCGGTCCGCCATTGCGCTGGACCGTGACCGTGGGTGTCACACCGGGGCTGATTCCGGTGGCCCGGACGCCGGACCGCACCTCCGCGCCGGCCTTCTCCGCGGCCTCCAGCACCGTCCGTTGCATCTCCGGATGGTAGAACGCCAGGGTAGGCAACCCCTGTGGCGTGGTGGCCGCGATGTCGCGTTGCAGCACCTGCATCGGACCGACGTAGTTCTCCCACATCGGCAAGTCGTGCCCGCATGACGATCGCACCAGTTCATGGATCCCCAGTTCACGCGCCTCCGCGGCGCCCCAGGTGGTCATGCCTTCGCCCCGGACCCGGTCCTTGAACGCCGTCTCGCGCTCCAACACCAGCACGCGCGCACCCTTCTCCGCCATGGCTCGCGCCAGCGCCGCGCCGCCCAGTCCTCCGCCCACTGTCACGATGTCGTAGTTAGCCATCATGCCTCTCCGTTCGTTGGCTCCGCAGCGCGCGCCTTAGCCCGCCGATCGGATGCTTCCGAGATGCCCCTCACGTGATCGATCAGGAGCCCTCCCTCGATCAGCTGTTGCGTGCTCACCATCGCCCCGTCGGCCAGCGCCAGCGGCGCTGTTCGGTCCAACTGCTCATCACTGAGTGCCCGCACATACGCCCCCGTCGAAGCCGCCCCCGTTCGAAGTTCCTCCAGGACGTCGGCCTGTGTGACCGAGGCGTTCCTTCCGGCGCGCCCATCATTCTTCCCGTTGATGTCGTCCCACGAATATGCCGGCAACGGCTTCCCTTCGGCGATCGCTGTGATGTACTCCATCTCGAGCGGGAACTGCCCCGAAACGTGCTGCGCGGTTTGTCCCACGCTCCAGCCTTCCGCGTTGCAGATCGCCCTCCACTTTGCATCAGAGCAGGATTCGACCGCATCGGTGAACTCGGCGACGGCGCGCTGGAACTCGTCTGCCAGCGCCGTTGAACGTGAACCCATGGCCGTTCCTCCTTGTCATGAACGAGCGCGAAACCTGTGCACTTCTCTACTGTCCTCAGGCAAACATCTGACGTCGAGCGATGAGCGACCAGGCTAACACTTCGCCAGCCACTCCGTGATCGTTTGCACAAGCCAATCTCCCTGTTCCAGGTGCACTGGATGCGAGGC
>JACRBR010000030.1 GCA_016213125.1 Chloroflexota bacterium
GGGCCCGGATCCGTCACCTGGACTATCGCGTCCAACGTCGACTAACTTCTGAGTTCACTCCGTCCCTCCTCCCTTCGGGGAGGGGGGATGGGGAAGAGCCACAGGGGTGGTTGATAACGGCCGTTACAACAGGAATGGAGCAAGCAAGCATATGACCAAGGTTTTGAAGATGCTCGGCGGTGGCGGTCTTGCTGCGGTGCTCGGCGTAGTCCTTCTCGGTTTCAGTGGCGCGTTTAACGCAACCACGGTTTCCGCGGAATCTCCTCCGAACCCGCCGTCCAGGATCGTCGGCTCCGTCAAGATTGACGGAGTCAACGCGCCGGCTGGCACGACGATTGAGGCCAAGATTGGAAACGCTACCTGCGGTGTGACGTCAACGTTCACCTCCGGCAGCGAATCCCGCTACTCGATCGACGTACCCGCACTCGACCCGGGTGCGAGCCCGAACTGCGGCACCGATGGTGCTGTCATCACGTTCTACATCGGCGGCAAGCTGGCCAACGAATCCGGCAAGTGGGCAAACTACGAGCTGGGTACCGTGAACCTGACGTACACAACGCCAACGCCGTCCGCGACCCCGAAGCCTCCCGTTACCGGTAACACGGTCGGCGCTACGGGCGAAACGGCTGCAATCTGGCTGTTCGCCATCCTCGGGATGGGCGCCCTCGCCTTCGGCGTGGGTGGTGTCACCGTCGCTCGCCGCAGCCGCTAACCCGGTTACGGTTCAAAGAACACAGGAGGCCCCGCGCAAGCGGGGCTTTTCTGCACCCCGCGATTAGGAGTCGCGCCCCTCCGCGGGCGCGGGACGGCGATACCATTTCCGGGATCAGCCACGGTGTCAGTACCGCGACCGAGAGGGAGCGGTGGGCTGCTCGGCCAACACACCATCGGAGCCGCGACCGTAAGAGAGCGGTAGCCCCGGTGTCGCCCGTAGCGTGTTAACCCGGCGTAGAATCGCGGTCACTCAAGGTTTCGGGGCATCACTCATGGCGACAGCAATCCACTGCGGCACCCTCATCGATGGCAACGGGGGCGACTCGCTGCGCAACGCGGTCGTCGTGATTGAGGACGGCGTCATCACGGCCGTCAACGCGGCGGGCGAAATGCCGCCCGGCGCGGACGTCATTGATGCCAGCGGCCTCACGGTCATGCCTGGGATGATCGACTGCCACGTCCACCTCATGAGTTCGCCCCCGCGCACCATGGAGCAGCGCCTGCAGACGCCTTTCAGCCTCCAGGTGGGGGAAGCGCTCAAGAACGCCCGAACGACGCTCGAGCACGGCTTCACCACCCTCCGTGACGCCGGTGGCACGCCCCGTGGCGTGAAGGCGGCCATCGAACAGGGTCTGTTCCCGGGCCCACGCCTGCGCATCGCGGTCAGCGCCATCTCCCAGACCGGCGGCCACGGCGACGCGACGATGCCGAACGGCCTGCGCATGCGCGTCCCCAATGCTGAGCTGCCGGAGAACCTGGTCGACGGCCCCGAAGGCGCACGCAAGGCCACCCGCGAAATCCTTCGCGCCGGCGCCGACCAGATCAAGATCATGACCAGCGGCGGCGTCCTCTCGCCGAACGACGAGCCCGCCGCCACCGGCATGACGCCCGACGAAATCGCGGCCGTCGTCTACGAAGCGCACGCCGCCCACAAGACCGTCATGTCCCACGCCCAGGCGCGCCAGGGCATCCTCAACGCCGTGGTGGCGGGCGTGGAGTCAATCGAGCACGGCATCTACCTGGACGACGAGGTCATCGACGAGATGCTGAAGCGCGGGACGTTCCTCGTCGCCACGCTCATCGCCCCCGTGTCCGTCCTGCGTCTCGCCGAAGAGAAGCCGGGCTCAATGCCCGAGTACGGTGTGCGGAAGTCGAAGGAAGTGCTGGTCGCTCACCAGGCGAGCTTCAAGCACGCGGTCGAACGCGGCGTCCGCATCGCCATGGGAACGGACACGGGTGTCGGCGTGCACGGCACGAACGCAGGCGAACTGGAGCTCATGGTCCAGCAGGGGATGACGCCCATGCAGGTCATCGTTGCGACGACGAAGACCGCCGCCGAATGCTGCACCATCGCGAAGTCCACCGGCACCATCGAAGCTGGCAAGCGCGCCGACATCCTCGCGGTCGCTGGGGACCCGCTCAGCGACATCAGCGTCCTCACCCGCAAGGAGAGCTTCCGGCTCATCATGAAGGACGGCAAAGCCTTCAAGAACGATCTGGGCGCACCCTCCACCCAATCGTGAATGGTGAATCTCAGGCGCAGGTCTTGCTGAAGCTCCCCGTATGGCCCGCGCCGTCCGTCGCCACCACGGCGTACGAAGCGATGCCCGAAGGGGCGGTGCCGCCCCCTGGAGCGGTGAAGTCGGCCTGCCACGTGCCGCTGACCAGCGTTAACGCCTGCGAACCAGTCCCGCCCGTGGTCAGCGTGTAGTTCACCACAACA
>JACRBR010000341.1 GCA_016213125.1 Chloroflexota bacterium
GCACCGTCTTCACCTTCTGGCCGGCGGGGCCGGTCTGGTGGGTCACCAGCTGCATGCCGTTAATCTGCCCGAACACCTGCGCCGCCTCGTCGGGCGAGTTCGCGAGCTTCACGCCGCCGCCCTTACCGCGGCCGCCGGCATGGATCTGCGCCTTCACGACGACTTTCCCGCCCAGCTCGTTCGCGATGGCCTTCGCTTCGGCGGCGTCCTTCGCGACGCGCCCCTTCGGGATCGGCACGCCGAACTCGGCGAAGATGCCTTTGGCCTGAAATTCGTGGATCTTCATGAAGTCTCCGTCAGTAGCGGCGGAGCTTCAGCTCCGCTCGGTGTCGCGTTTCACGCCGGATATTCCGCGCTACGATTGTCGCCTAACGAGCGCTGTACGCAATCAGCGTAGGGGCGCAGCCTGCTGCGCCCTAAGACGTCGGCTCGCGACGCATGGACCAGAACGCGGGCCCGCCGTCCGGCAGCTCGCCCTCGTGCGCGAGTGCGTACCCGTGCTTGAGGTAGTACGGCACGTTGGCCGCCTTCTCCGTCTCCAGATACGTCGCAACGCCTTCTGCGTCCAGCCTCGCGAACATATCACGCAGGAGCGCCGTACCCGAGCCCGTCCGCTGCGCCGCCGGCTCGACGCCGAGCCACGGCAGGTACCACCCGCCGGCCGGGATGTGCTTCTCGCGCAGCGGGCGCTGCACCTCGATCATCGCCTCGAACTTACGCATGCCATCCGGACCGATGGCCCGTACGACGTCATCCCAGTGCGTGCGCGATCCGTCAGGATCGACGTCGGCGTCCGCCATGCCCGGCGGCGCCCAGATCGCCAGCCCGCTGAGTGGCTCGCCGATGACGAAGGTGTGGCCGAGGATTCGGCCCCACAACACGGACGCCCGCGCCGAGACGAGCAGCGCCTCTCGGCGGTGCGTCTCGTCGGGGAGGATCCACGTCCACATGGGATAGTCGAAGAAGGCGCGCGCCATCATGGCCGCCGCCTCTTCGACGCGATCGTCCCTCAGCGCGCGAACGGCGGCGGCCTCGCCCGCGATGCGGACGTGGTCAGTCACGCGAGACCCTCGCGTAGAGGATGGCATTGCCCCGCGCGCCAACCTTCTCGATGAGCCCGCAGTTCCTCAGGCAGTAGGCAACCTTCTGTGCCAGCTGGCGCGGACGGCCGAGCGCGTCTGCAAGGTCCGACGTGAGGAACTCAACGGGCATTCCGATCGGGATCATCGCGATATAGTCCGCAAGGTTGCGCAGCGACACAGTCTCGTGGACCGCAAGCAGACGGCGCTCGACCGTGACCCAGCCCCGCCGTCTCCAGCGCTTCCGGCCGTCGAAGCGGCGTACCGACTCCTCCTCCGTCAACACGACATCCAGATGGAAGTTCTCGTGCGCGATCAACTCGGGGAAGCTCACCAGTTCATCGAAGACGTCGAGCACGTGCCGGCGCTTCGGCGACCGGCGTCGGGTCGCAGTGGCGCCCGTCGTCTGAGGCAACTTCACGATCCACAGATCGCGCGGGACAGGATAGACAAGCCGCACCCGGTGGCGCGCGACGAGATCCCGCAGCTTTCTGGCGATCTGCGAGAAGTTCCCTGTCTGGATCTCGATGATCAGGTCGCCGCGGAGGATATCGACGATGTAGCCGTCTACCGCGACCTCGATCTGGTCGCCGGGCTCGACATAGCGCGCTCTCAGCGATGCGTGGAGGTGCCCCTCGTTGAGTGTGCCGACGGACGCAGAGATGGAGGTTTCTCCTGCTTTGGCCTGCCGTTCACTGACTCTACCACGGGCCTCGCATCTCCAACGTGGTCGGTACAGAAGCCCGCTGCCCGGCTCATTCGGCTGCAGGGATCAGCGAGGCTGCCGCTTCATCGTCCAGTAGTGCGGGCCGTTGGGGATGTCGTCTTCGACGACCACGTCGAACCCATGCTTCTGGTAGAAGGGCACGTTGATGGGCTTCTGCGTCTCCAGGTAGCACGGCAGACCCGCGCCATCGGCGCGCGCCAGGACGTCGCCCATCAGGACTCCGCCGAGTCCCTGGCCCTGCCTCGGCGGATCGACGCCCAGCACGAAGAGGTACCAGTGCGGATCCGGCATGTCCCGGTCGTGCAGGTGCTCGAACGTGTTCATGATCTTCATGAACCGCATGAAGCCCGCAGGGCCGAACTTCAGCGGCGCCAGGAGCAGTCGGGTACGCCACATCTGGCCCATGGTGACCTTCGTCTTCCCGGGCGGCAGCCAGATGGCGCTGCCTTCGACCACGCCGGCGGTCGTGTGCACCTCGCCCCACCGGTGACCGATGGCGGTGGCCTTCGCGAAGAACCACGGCAGGGCGCGCGCCCGCACCTCGTCGTTGGGGACGCACCACGAAGTCATCGGATCGTCGAAAAAGGCGCGGCCCAACACCTCGCCGGACTCCGTGATCTGGTGTGGTTGCAGGCGAACGGTGCTGGTTGCGATGGCCATGGCGCCTCCTGAGGGAGCTGGGGGCTCGATGATCGAGATGCTATCACCACACGCCGGTTTGTCAACGCCGCCGCCCCTCACCCCGCCCATGCACACGGCGGATGAACATCGTTGACGCCCTCCCGCCGGCGAGCCTAGACTCGCGGCAGACCGTTTCCGCCCGCCCGGCAGGGAGGCTCCATGGAAGACCCGATCGACCGATACATGCGAGAGCTGTCGGAGGGCCTGCTGCTCGCGGGCCGCGAACGAACCCGGGCGTTGGAGGAGGTCGAAGGCCAGCTTCGCGAGATGCAGCGCGCGATCGCAGGTACCGGTGCTCCTCCGGCCGACGCCATCGCGAAAGCCGTCGCCTCCCTCGACGAGCCTTCCGAAGTCGCCGCGCGCCTGAACCACACATCGTTGCGCGCGCAGCTCCACGGACTCCCCTGGTACGTCGCCGTGTTCGTCGGCGCCGGCTTCCTGACCATGGGCGCCTCCAGCCTGCTCACCTCCCTGCTGACGATGTCCTTCAGCGCCCGCTCCAGCGGCGCCGCCCACGCCATGCCCCGCGGCCCGCGCGGCTTCGAAGACTTCATCGGCTCCTTCAC
>JACRBR010000334.1 GCA_016213125.1 Chloroflexota bacterium
GCGGACCAGCGGCTTGGTGTCGATTTCCGGCTGGTCGCGCTGTATGTTGATGACGAATTCTCGGGCGGGATGTTTCAGCGCACGGGCGTCTTCGGGAACGCGGTCCGTGCCGCTGGGGTGATCCGCCCGCGTGAGCATGGCCTTTCCGCCGAAGGATTTCACAGCCTCGAAGACGCGCGAGTCGTCCGTAGCGACGTAGAAGTCCTGGACCGGGCCTTCCGCCTGCAGCACCCGTTCCCAGACGTGCCGAATCAGGTACTTGCCGGTCTCGCGGAGCAGGGGCTTTCCCGGCAGGCGCGAGGACGCATAGCGAGCGGGGATGACGGCGATGATGGCCAAGGAACCACTCCGCGCGGCGGCAAGGCGACCCGTGCGCCCGCCGGCCACGCACCAAGTGGAGTATTCAGTTGACCGCAAATGATGTCAACGCGAGCGAGGGTGGAGGACATCAGAATGGGAGGATCTCCTTCTGTGAATCCAGACAAGATAAGTTGAGCTAATGGCTTTCGCTTGCTCACGTGCCGACCGCCGACGTCCTCCGCGCCCACCAACACAGACTTAGCAGCGCGAACAGCAGATCCCCGTGCTCGCCGCGTCGATGCAGATGGTCCTGCAGAACCTGCTCGATGCCGTCGAATCGCAGCAGTCCGATTGACTCCACCGCCTTAGCCGTGACCACGTCGCCAAACAGATCGCGCAGCGGCCCGCGCAGGTATTCGCCGAAGGGAACTTCGAAGCCCTGCTTGGCGCGGTCGAGCACGGCGTTCGGCAGGATGCCGCGGTACGCATCGACCAGGATGCGTTTGCGCAGACCTCGATCGACTTTCCACGCGAACGGTATCGCCAAACCCATCGCCACGACCTGCGGATCCAGAAACGGCACGCGGACTTCGAGCGAGCACGACATGCTCGCCGTATCCACCTTGTGCAACATGTCGCCCGGCAGGCCGTACCGCACGTCGAACGCGAGGACCGAGTCCACGTCATCCGGCGGCGCGAAGGGTCGGGAGAGTTGCCGGGCTGTGCCGAGGACGGCCTGCTCGGCATCTCGCACGGTTGGTGGGTCAAGCAGAATGCACTCGGCCTCCGGGCTGAGGATGCGCGCCCATGCCAGATGCCGCGCGAGGGCGTCTCCGCCGCCGGCTCGCAGGAGCTTGCGGAACTGCCGAGCGCGATTCGCGCCGGGGGACGACTTCGCCGAGCCGATGCGCCGCAGCATCGGGAGGATGAGACCATTGCGAAGGAACGCGGGAATTCGCTGGAAACTTCGCAGCGCCGCGGGGGCGGTGTAGCGCCAGTATCCGCCAAAAAGCTCGTCCGCCCCGTCGCCGGACAGGGTGACCGTCACATGCCGGCGCGCCAGCCGCGAGACGAGCGTGGTGGGGATTATCGATCTGTCGCCGAACGGCTCGGACAGGTGATCCAGCACGGCGGGAATCGCTTCGATCACCTCGCGCTGCGTCAGCTTCCACTCGTGGTGCGCGGCGCCGATCCGTTCGGCGACGAGCCGCGCGTAGTTCGACTCGTCGAACATCGCGTGCTCCGCATGACCGATAGAGAACGTCTCGATCGGACGGCTGGACGCTTCCGCAAGGTGCGTGGCCACGATGCTGGAATCCACGCCGCCCGACAGGCAGCAGCCCAGCGGCACGTCGCTGACGCGCTGGCGTACGACGGATCGGGCGATCCGCGCTCGAAGTTGTGTCAACGCCTCCCCGTAGGGAGTTGAGGACAGTTCCGCGCGCGCGTCTTGCACTTGCCGGGCGAGGTCAAAATAAGGGCGGGGCGATGCAGCGCCGTGGCGGCTGAACGTCAGCACGTGCCCCGGCGGCATCCGCTTCGCGCCTCCGAAGATCGTCTTTGGCGCGCCGATGTAACCAAGCAGCAGGTGGTGCATCACGGACGACGGGTCGAGGCGTCGGTTGCTGAAACCGAGTTCTTCCAGACCGCCCAACTCGCTGGCGAAGCGCAGGCTGCCCGGTTGCGCGGAGTACAGCAGCGGCTTGATGCCGAATGGGTCGCGCGCGATGAAGCCGTCGCCGCGGCGCGCATCGAAAAATGCCAGCGCCCACATGCCGTCGAGCCGGGCAAGGGCGGCTGCTCCCCACGTCGCGCAGGCCGCAAGAACGATCTCCGTGTCGCCGGTCGAG
This sequence comes from Chloroflexota bacterium, assembly GCA_016213125.1. Taxonomy (GTDB): domain Bacteria; phylum Chloroflexota; class Dehalococcoidia; order DSTF01; family JACRBR01; genus JACRBR01. The sequence continues at coordinate 2,151 of JACRBR010000334.1, forward strand.
CGGAAGACCCAGCCGGCGTCCTGAAGCCGGGGGCGAAGCTCGTCGCCGTTGTACAGTTCGCCGTTGTACGCGAGCGCAACTTGCCCTTCGACATCGGTCAGGGGCTGGTCGGCCTGCGGTCGGGGATCCTGTACGGCGAGCCGCACGGCGGCATAGCCGACATGCTGGGGCGCGTCACACCGGGGCGCGTCTCGCTGGATCCACACGCCGAGATGATCCGGACCGCGGTGACGAAGCGAATGCGCCGCAGCGCGGAGCCGCTCGGCGTCCACCGGCGTGGCGTCGAAATGGACGATTCCGGCTATTCCGCACATGGATGGTGACGTTCAGTCGCGACTGCGCAC
>JACRBR010000339.1 GCA_016213125.1 Chloroflexota bacterium
CACAGGCCCATGCTCCTCATTCTGTTCATGCCCGCCAACAGATCATACGCATCCTGGAATGTACCCGCGGGACGGTGCGTTTCGCGCTGGATTGTCAGCCGCGTTTCGACTACGGGTCCATCGTTCCACACACCGAAACGCTCAGCGCAAATAGCGGCTTTGCACATGGGGGAGCCGATGGCCTTCTGCTCTACAGTTCGGCACCGATCCAGGATGTGGACGGCGGCTTCCGTTCCAGGGGCGTCTTGCGTGCCGGGGAGCGCATATGCGCTGCGGTCACATACCAATCGCGGTTTGGACATTTCAACGAGATGTCAGATCTCGATCTCGACGAGCCATCGCTGCGAAGGCGGCTAAGCGAAACGGTGGCGTTCTGGCACGACTGGTCCGCGCTCTGCACGTATCGCGGCGCGTACCGCGATCAGGTCCTCCGCTCGGCCCTCACATTGAAAGCGTTGACGCACGCCCCTACTGGCGCCCTCGTCGCCGCCGCGACGACATCGCTCCCCGAGCGAATCGGCGGCGGGCGAAACTGGGACTACCGCTTCACCTGGATCCGCGATGCGACGTTCGCGCTCTACGCTCTCTCCATCGTCGGCTATCGGAACGAGGCATGCTACTTCAAGGACTGGCTCGAGTGGAGTACGCTCGGAAGGGCGCGGGATCTGCAACTCATGTACGGCATCGGCGGAGAACGGCGACTGACTGAAGTCGAACTGCCCCTGCTGGAGGGATATCGCGGCTCGCGACCGGTACGCGTCGGCAACGGCGCGCACGATCAGTTCCAGCTCGACATCTATGGCGAGATTCTCGACTCGGCACACATCTACCGGCGGACCGGTGGTGACGTGGATCCCGAGTACTGGGGCTATTTGCAGCGAGTCGTGGGCTTCGTCATCGAGCACTGGCGTGAACCGGACGAAGGCATCTGGGAGACGCGCGGCGGCCGGCAGCACTTTGTCTTCTCGAAAGTCATGTGCTGGGTCGCGCTCGACCGCGCGATCAAGGCAGCCAGTGAACTCGATCTCCCGGCCGATCTCGACCTTTGGCGCGAAGTCCGCAAGGAGATCCACGCAGACATCCTCGCACGCGGGTACGACGCGCGGCGCGGAGCGTTCGTTCAGGCGTACGGCAGCCAGCTGCTCGACGCGAGCACCCTTATGCTGCCCAAGGTCGGTTTCATCGCTGCCGACGACCCCCGCATGCGCGGGACGATCGAGGCGATTCAGCGCGAGCTGACTTCGCCGCAGGGGTTCGTCTACAGATACCGCGGAATGAACGACGGCCTGCAAGGAGACGAGGGCACGTTCACGATCTGCACATTCTGGCTCGCCGATAACCTCATCGCCCTCGGCGAAGTCGAGCAAGCAAGGAAGCTCTTCGAGAAGGCCTGCTCGAGCGGAAACGATCTTGGGCTCCTTAGCGAGCAGTTCGATCCGGCGACTCTCGAGATGTTAGGCAATTTCCCTCAGGCGTTCAGCCACCTGGGTCTAATCAACACCGCCGTTCAACTCGATCAAGCGAATCAAGCCCGCTAGTCGGTTCTCGGAACTGCACCGAGCCAGAAGTGCTCGCATATCTGGGATTGCGCTGCGCGGATGCTGCGGAGAGGCAGGTCCACGGGGGCGGCCCCGCCAGTGGGACAGCGAGAGCACCCAGATGATGCCGCCACGCGCCTGGGCCCTGTGTGACGTCCATCACACATGTCCGCGCCCCACGATGCCGATACGTCTTTGAGGTTCACGACGTGCACTCGCATCCCGTCCGGAACTCTGAACCGACGATCAGCGGGAGAGCCACGCTCGTCGCCGTGCCGCGTGGTCAGATCGCGGCCTACGACCGCATCGCCAGCCCGGGGGCCCGGGCACGCGCTGCGATGGCAGCGGGATGGATGGGCGCTGCCCTCGCGGCGAGCGCCACTAACGGTGATCTCGTCAACGGCGCCCTGATCGCAATCGCGGTGGCCTCCACCTCAATCCTTGCAACCGGAGACAAGATCGGCGCGGCCGGGCTCTCCGGCGTCTTCGCCCCGCTCAGCGTGCTGTTGCTCGGCTGGCCCGCGGGAATCGTAGTCGCGCTTGGTGCGATCGTGGTGGGAGACGGCGTGGTACGCCAGATTCCCGGCCGCTCGCTCGTCTGGCACGCGGCCCTCCTGGCAGCGATGCTCACGACCGGCGCCTGGGTGGCCGGAGCTCCGCAGACCTTTTGGGCTCCCGCCGCGGCCGGACGAGCGATCGGCATCGTCTGGTGCATCATCTACGCCGGCTTCGTGGTCGTGAAAACGCGCCGCGGCCCGCCGCTCTCCGCGCTGGCACAGGGCGCAGGCATGATCCTGGTCATGACGGCGGCGCTGACCGCGACGGGATGGTTGCCGTTGCTGCCTGCGGCCGCAGAGCCGACTGTCGCCGCCGGCCTTCGCGGCATGGGGTTTGCGGCCGCGTTCATGCTGGTCGATTTCCTTGCCGCATCGCTGGCAGCGCGCCTGTCCGGCGTCCGAGGTGCGCTCGATTTCTGGCTGGGCCATCTGCCCGTGCTGTTCTTCCGCTACGGCCTCCAGGGAGTCGCCGCCGGCATTATCGTCCTCTGGTACGAGGACGCCGGAGTTCGTGCTCTCGCGGCGGCTGGCGCTGGACTGCTCTTGTTGCAGGCCGCGTATTACTCCTATCGGCGCGCCGATGAGACGGTTGAGTCGGCGATCGCGGCGCTGGCGTCAGCGATTGACGCCCGCGACCCGTACACCGCGGGCCACTCGATCCGCGTCGCGGAGTACGCCGCGCTCGCAGCGGTCCGGCTCGGCTGGTCGAAAGGGAAGGTGGCTCGCACGAACAAGGCCGGATTGCTGCACGACATCGGCAAGCTTGGCATCGCGGACAGCGTGTTGCACAAGCCCGGGGCGCTGTCCGACGCGGAGTTCGAGCAAATGAAGCGGCACGCCGCCCTGGGCGAGGGGATCGTGGCGCAGGTCCGCGGCCTCGGCGGGATTGCAAGGATCGTCGGGCAGGATCACGAGCGATGGGCGGGCGGTGGCTATCCGCACGGCCTGGCCGGCGAGGAGATCCTCCCGGAGGCGCGGCTAATCGCCGTCGCCGACGTGTTCGACGCCATGACGACGGACCGTCCGTACAGGTCGGCGCTCACCCAGGAGGACGCGCTCTGTCATCTCGAGAGCGTGGCCGGATCGCAGCTCGATCCCGCACTGACGGCCTCTTTCGTGGACCTTGTGCGCACGCCACGAGCGAGCGGCGTCGCGTTCTGTTACTGCGCGACGCACTAGCCATTCTCAGACTGTACGGAGGCATGGAATGTGCGGCACCATCGCCGTCGTGGCGCTGGCGAGGAGCCCGTCGAACGTCGCATCCGGCGCGAAGCATCTATCAAGCGCGTACGTGACACAAGCCCGGTCATGCCACGCATCGTGCTATGCCAGCTGGGCGCATGCCCAGCGGAACAGTTCGGACGCGGTGGGATACGCGTGCACGGTCGAGGCGACGTCGCCCGCGGCCATCTGATGCTGAATCGCGAGGCAGGCTTCACCGACGAGCGTGCTCGCCTGCGCGCAGACGAAGTGAGCGCCGACGAGGCGGCCCGTGTCGCCCTCGGTAATCACCTTGACGAAGCCGCCCGTCTGCTCCGTTGTGCGGAACCAGTCCAGCTCCTCCGCTCGCAGCACGGCGGAACGTACCCCGCAGAAGCGCGCGCGTGCCTCTTCCTCGGTGAGACCGGCATGGCCCACCTCGGGGTCGGTGAAGATGGCCCAGGGCACCAGTGTCTCCGGGACGGGCTTGCAGGTGCCATGCATGACGTGCTCGCCGATGTGGTGGGCCTGGTAGCTCGCGTAGTGCGTGAACTGCAGTTTTCCCGTCACGTCGCCAGCCGCCCATACTCCCGGCAAGTTGGTCCGACCGCATGCGCTAATGTCGATGAAGCCGCGCCGGTCGACCTTCAGCCCCAGTTTCTCGAGGCCCCGCGGGATCTGTGGCCGGCGCCCGGCGGCGACCAGCACCTCGTCAAACACGTGTGTCCCGCGTTCGGTGGAGATGATCACGTGCCCCCCGTCGCGCGTCACGCATTCGATGGTGGCCTTCGTTTCGATGCGGACGCCGCACAGTTCGAGGGCTTTCGTTAGTTCGAGCGACACCTCGGCGTCCTCGGTCAGCGCGATGCGATCGAGCGCCTCAAAGATCGTCACCTCGCTGCCCAGCTGTCGGAACGCCTGCCCCAGCTCCAGGCCGATCGGGCCGCCGCCGATGACCGCGAGGCGGTCCGGCCGCTCGGGCATCGTGAATATGGTGCGGTTGGTACGCGGCGAGGCGTCGGCGAGCCCCGGAGTCGGTGGGAGGCCGGGCTCGGTCCCCGTCGCCACGACGACGTCGCGGGCACTGAGTTCACGGTCGCCAACCCTGATCAACGCCGGGGCCACGAACTCCGGATCGCCCCAGAACAGCTCGATGCCGTCGGCGGCCATGCCCCCGTTGGGATCGGATCCGCTCACGTTGAGCTGCACCGCCTGGATGCGAGCGACGATTTCGTCCCACCGCAGCCCCTCACAGGCGGCGCGCTTCGACAGGTGGATGAGGGCTTTGCTGGGGACGCAGCCGTCGTTCAGGCACTCACCCCCGAGATGCGATCGCTCGATCACCGCCACTCGCTTGCCCTGGCGGCCAAGCGTCCGCGCGATGCCGTCTCCTGCCGATCCGTTTCCGATGACGATGAGGTCGAACTGTTCGGACACTGACTACTCCTTCTCTCCTTGCGCGTGTGGCTTCCGTGCGGAGGGAGGCGGCCGAGGATCCTCCCTCCGCACCCGCCGTTTACGCGACGGCCTGCCGCTCCGCAGCCAGCTCCCTGACCCGTAGCGTCTGGAAGCGGATGGCCTTGGTGATCGTGGTCAGGCCGAATGCGATCGACGCGAGATACATGCCGATGCCAAGCCGGCGAACTCCTTCGAGCCAGGTGCCCCAGGTTTCGGCGCGGCCCAGGAACGGCGCGTCCGGAGCGTTCGGGCCGGTGGCGTTGATCCAGGCCTCATGCGCCTGAACCGCCGCGTAGACGTGCCCAGCGAAGGCAAAGACCAGCAGCATCATCGCCATCATCATGCCGCCCAGGAATATCCACGCGGTTGCCGGCATGACCATCGTCTTGATGCGCGAGCCGGCCGACTCCTGCACCATTCCCCCGCCCACACGGAACACCCCCAGGATGCGCGCGATGGCGAAGCTCACGCCCGCGAGGATGAACGCGAACCCCAGGAACATGAAGCCCGGGATGAGTTGACCTATCGTCTCGAAGTTTGCCCTGCGCACCGGTGTGAACTGCTCCGATAGGTCCACCGAGAGCTGGGCGCGTACGACCGAGAGCGCGAAGGCGGTGACGACGAGCATGAAGCCCATCAGTGTCATCGGCCCCCAGAGGTAGTGTCCTGCGGTCTGAACCAGGTTCCGTCCGGCAGGCCGGACCGCTTCGACGTAAGGGTCGACGCGCTGATTGAGGATGAGTGTCGAGGTGGTGCTCATGAAAGGTCTCCTTCTTCGTCGCCCAGGATCAGCTCGCGGATGCGCGTGAAGCTGAAGCCGAGGACATTCGAGATGCTGTATAGGGCGAAGGCGACGCCGGTGAGTAGCGCGCCCAGGGCAGCCTCGCGTAGCGGGTTTGCCCAAGCGGCGTACGTGCCTGCGCGATTGAAGGCGTCAACGTCTCCCGGCACGCCCGCAGCGGTTGCACCGATCCAGGCGTCGTGCGCCTGCACGGCGACGTAGGCCAGCGTTCCGAAGGCGACCAGTTCCGCCACCAGGCCGGTCATCATGAGGACGAGGAAGGTCCATGCGGACCATGGCATCGTGAGTGTCTTGACGCCGGCGCCCACCGATTCCTGCACCTCACCGCCCCCCTTCCGCAGAGCGCCAAGGATGGTCGCGAGCAAGAATGAGATGCCGGAGAGGATCAGCGCCTCTCCGAGGAACAGGAAGCCGGCTGTCAGCGGCTTCAACGTTTCGTAGTTCGCCTGCCGCAGCGCGGTGAACTCGGTGAGATCCGACGCCACCTTCGCCTGCGCGATGCCCAGGCCGGCCGCGGTGGCGATGGCCATCACGCCCATCATCAGCATGGGCAGCCACATCCAGTTGGCGACGGTGTGGATCAGCGTCTGGCTCGGGCCCGCGTCGCTATACCGCGCCGCCCCGAACCTCGTGTGGATCACGGATGGAATTGCGATCGTCATCGATGAATCTCCTCGTTACAGTGCGCCGCCGTGCGGCTTGACCAGCGCCGGCAGCGATTCCTTGATGGCTTCGACCCGGATCCACAGCCGCCGCACGATCCCCCACAGCGTCACGGCGATGCCGAGTTTCGTGAGGGCGATGGCGGCGACCGCGGCCGGGAGGAGCCATGCTTGATATGCCTGCACGCGGCCCAGCCGCGAGGCGTGTACCGCCGCCCTCGCCGGATCGCTGAGCTGCGATACCGAATCGGCGATCACGGCGGTGATGACGAACAGGACGGCGAGCAGCATGACGGCGGTCAGCGCGATCGCCGGACCCGCGTAGTACTGCCAGGTGTGCTTGCCGTAGTCGCTCACCGGCGCGTTCGGCCGGGTGATGCTCAATGTGCTTGTGGTACTGGCCACGGATGTACTCCTTCTGCTGTGTTCCCGTTACACGATCCAATGGATGCCTGGTCCAAGAGTCCGTAGGTTCAGGCTGGCCTCCTTCCAGGTGACGCGGGCCCGGTCGCGCCGCCATCACGACGGGGCGTTACGCGGCGCGTCGCTCCGTGCTTGCCGCGACGTTCTGTGGCGCTGACTCAAGCACCGGACGGGCGCAGAGCAGGCAGCGCCATTCCGGGGTCTCTTCTCTGGGATCGACGTAGGCGTCACCGCCGCACCTCGTGCATGCGTGGAGCCGAAATCCCAAACCTGTCCTGCCGGCCATGATCGTCCTCCTTTTTCTTGATACCCCCATCGGGTATCTGCTTTGCAGCGTAAGACCGCGCGTCGCCGGGCACGGTGACATCCATCACACACGGAACACATTGCTCTCGAGGGGAATCGGGGCGTTGCGAACCCGCGTCGCCCGGGTGGCCGACGCAGCGCATCCGGCACGTAGCAGGCCGTGCCGCGCAGGAGGAAAGGGACGGGCGAGCCGTCAAGCATCGCAGAAGTTGGTCCTGGCGGAGAGTGACGCCGATCACAGTCGTTGCGGCTGCGCGCGCGTACCCTCGCGCTACTGGAGGTGCAGATGGCAGGTCAACGGCGCAAGCAGCAGCAACCACAAGCGCGGCGGCGCAAGGCGTATGTCCCGCTGGCGGCAGCAGGCGCGGCCACCATCAAACCGCGCGGTATGTTCCGGCTCTTTAGCAATTACCGCCTCTTCGCGGTCATCGGCGCGGTCGTGCTCTTCGGCGGATATGCCCTGTCAGTCGTCTCGGGCGGCGCAAGCGCGCACGGTGGTGGTACGAGCCACGGCAACTCGAGCGTCCGCGGCGACGGTGTGCGCCGAGAGTCGACATCGGCACCGGACGGCACCGCCGTGCCCGCGAGGATCGTCAAACAGTATGCCGCTCTGCCACCTGCAATCGTCGATCCGTCGAAGCGCTACCTCGCCGTGGTCGAGACAGAACGTGGGACGATCCAGGTTGAGCTGCTGCCCGGCGAGGCGCCCCAGGCGGTCAACAACTTCGTCTTTCTTGCGCGCGACGGATTCTATGACGGCGTAACGTTTCACCGCGTCATCCCGGGCTTCGTCGCGCAGGCCGGCGACCCTACCGGCACCGGCATCGGCGGTCCGGGATACGATCTCCCCTTCGAGGCGTCGAACCGCGCGTTCGAGGCCGGGGTTCTTGCCGTTGCTCGTCCATCGGAAGCCGGGTTGCCGAACAACGGCAGCCAGTTCTTCTTCGCTCTTGGCCGTCAACCGGCGCTGGATGGGAAGTCGACCGTGATCGGACGGGTGTTGGCCGGAACGGACATCCTTCAGTCCCTGGAGCCGCGCGACCCGCAACTCACGCCGGGCCTGCCGCCTGGCGACGTCATTCGGTCGATCACGATCATCGAGTCGTAGCCAGGCGATGGACTGGATTCCAAACTGGCAAGCTGCGAGAGGATTCCCGCAGGTAGCCCCGCCGCGACTACTGGACGAACTGAGCCACCAGTACACTGCGCTCGTGACGTACACCGAGCCATTCAGTACATGGCACCTCGATCGGGACTCCGCGGTAGCGAGCCTCGAAGCCGGCCGCGCCGGCACGCCCCGTCGATGACGTCCTCGGTATCGCTATGCTCTCGTTGCGGGCGCGACCGCGCCGGCCGCATCGCGTTCATGCTCGCGGGACGGCTTCGCTGCCCGCGGTGTGCCCTCCTTTACACGCCCATGTTGTGGCGCTCGTTCTGCACTGCGATCGTTGTCGGGACATTTCTCACCGCCATCAATCAGGGCAATGTCCTGCTGCAAGGCGAGGTCCCGATGGCGCTGTACTGGAAGATACCCCTGACGTACGTCGTGCCATTCTGCGTCGCGAGCTGGGGTGCGCTGGGCAACGCCAGCCGTCGCGCGTAGGCGCTACCGCACCGTCACCACGACCCGGTGATAGCCGCTCGCGCCGGAGGGGTGCGGGGAGCGCCGCTCGGCGTCCTGCATCAAGCCCGCGCCATCATATGCCCGCACAAGGAGCGCATACACGCCGGGCGCCATCGGCAGTTCCATCCGCCAGCGGCGCCACGCGAGCGGCCCCGTCTCGCCTTCGAGCATCGCTGGGAGCCACGTCGCACCGTCGTCAGTCGAGACTTCGACGGCGCTGATACGCCTAGTACCCGCCCAGGCGAGACCGGCCATCTGCACGGGTG
>JACRBR010000029.1 GCA_016213125.1 Chloroflexota bacterium
AGGTCGGCGGCCGCTACGGCTGGCGCCTCCCGACCATCGAGGAGCTCAAGAGCCTGGCCGATACGTCGCCCGACCACCTCCCGGACGGCCACCCGTTCCTCGATGTCGACACGAGCGGCGCCGTCGCCTACTGGTCGCTGACCAGCGACGGCTCGAACGGGGCGGCGACGATGAACTTCGTGAACCCCGGCCAGAACACCGGCGCGCTGAAGAGCCTGCAGAACCGCTACTGGTGCGTCCGCGGCGGGGTGGCGTACGACGGTGTGTGAGCGCTAGGCCTTCCGGATCAGCATCACCCCATCGCGCACCGTCAGCAGCACGCACGTGACCCGCGCGTCGGCGCGCGCGTGCTCGTTGAACGCCACGATCTCGTGGTCGTCCGGCTGCTTCGGGTCCAGCACATTCCCCGACCACAGCACGTTGTCCACGGCGATGATCCCGCGCGGCGAGAGCAGCGGCAGGGCGGCCTCGTAGTAGTTGATGTAGTTGCGCTTGTCCGCGTCGATGAACACCAGGTCGAACCCCGGCGTCAGCGTCTTCATCGTCTCCAGCGCCGGCCCTTCCCGCACCTCGATCTTGTGCCCGTGCGGGCTGCGCGCCAAGAACTCCTTTGCCAGCGCGATCGCCTTCGGGTCGATGTCGCAGGTCACCAGCCGCCCGTCGTCCGGCAGCGCGGCGGCCATCATCTGCGCGCTGTACCCGGCGAACATCCCGATCTCCAGCACGCGCCGCGCGCCCGTCGCGAAGACCAGCATCTGCAGCAGCTGCCCCACCGTTTGGCCGGACAGCATCCCCGCCAGCGCGCCGAACTCTACCTTCGTGCGCGCCTCCAGCTCCGCCAGCAGGTCCGGCGCCGGCGAAGTGTGCGCCGCCGCATACGCCTCCATGTCCGGGGCCACGATCTCGATCGTCATGCGCAGCGCTCCCTGTCCAGCCGCAACTCGAGCTTCGCTACCACCTGCCCCAGTAGATGGGATTGGTGAGGGCGTGGACGACTTCGCCGCGGTCGGGGCGGCCGCGGAAACCGCGGCACTCGACGCGCAGGTACTCGTCGCCGTCGCAGCGCATCTCGAACTCGTCGTCGAAGTCCTCGGACTCGGCGATGATGTCGCGTTCCAGGCCTCGCCGGTTGAAGAAGCGTAGGTGCTTGCCATCGGGCCCGCGGTACTTCACGTGGAAGCGGACCTTCTGGCCGCGCTCGGGCTGGAAGACGTCGCCGGGCAACAGCTCGAAGACGCCATCGCCGTCCGCGTCGGCACGGAGGTCGAGCATGGGGCCGTTCGGGGCCTCGGAGATGAAGACGCGGCCGGCTGCGACGGCGTCGAGGACGGCCTTCTGCGTGAGCGGGCCTTCGACCCAGACCCACGTGCAGGGCTCGCCGGGGCCGTTGGGCTGGGTCATCGGGGCCGGTGGCACACAGTGCGAATCGCTGCCACCGACGGCGACCATGCGCTTGCCGCTGTTGAGCTGGTACTGCCAGCGGATGAGGGCGGGCTCGTTGTAGTAGCGCCATGGCGCGTTCCAGACCTCGACGGCCTGGTAGCCGTGGACGCTGTTGTGCTTCCAGGGAATGGGCGAGTCCGGGTGGTTGATGGAGAACATCGAGCCGCGCTGATTGGCGTGCTCGATGAGGCGCTGGACGCGCTCCGCATCGGTGCCGCGGAAGTCGATCCAGCCGTCGAGGCCCCAGACGTTGGCGTGGCCGGTGTACATGGTGATCTCTTCGCCGGCGATGAGCAGCGTTGGGCCGCCGCGCTGCTGGAGGCGGGCCAGTTCGTCCCAGTGGCTGATGGTGTTGTGGTCGGTGAGGGCGAAGTAGTCGAGGCCGGCGCGGTGGACGTAGCCGACGATCTCTTCGACGGTGTTCGCGCCATCGGAGTGCTCGCTATGCGCGTGCAGGTCGCCGCGGTACCAGCGGCCGCCGCCGTTGCCGTTCGAGCCGCCGGCGACGGCTTCGCGCAGGACGTTGCCGCCGGGGACGGGCACCTCGCCGGGCTCGGCGGCCGTGTCGGCGCTGGGGTCGATATCCATCTCGATGTTCACGCGGTAACGCGACGGCTCCTCGATCTTCGAGAGGCCGAACATGATCGTCCACTCGCCCGGCTGGAGCGGACCGCGCAGGTAGCCGGGCGTTGCCGCATCGGGGCTAATGTAGAAGGCCGAACGCGCGCCGCCGCTCCATCCACGGAAGCCGCCGTGCAGGAAGTCGTGGCCGCGGACGTCGAAGACGCCGATATCGATGTTGTTGCCGGGGTTGAACTCCTGCGCGCCGACGACCTGGTTCTCGTAGTGGTAGTTGACCTCGATGCGGCGGGCGCCCGGCGGCACCTCGAAGGGGATATAGACGTACTCGCCGCGTGCCTGTTCGGGGGCCGCGACGCCTTCGATCCGGAGTTTCTTTCGCATATCGGTTCGCCTTCCGGGGCTGGAGTGACCGTAGTATAGAGTGCCGGCGCCGCTGGTTCTCGTGACGCGCGCCGACGCGCCGGGCCCCGCCCGCCGCATAATGGTTCCGTGGCGCCGAGGTTACGCAATCAGGAGTGACAGCGATGCCGTTGACGAACACCGAGATGGACGCATTCCTCGCGGAGCGGCACACCGTCGTGGTGGCGACGCTGCAGCGATCGGGAGCGCCGCAGCTCTCTACGACGTGGTACCGCTGGGACGGCCAGGCGCTCTGGATCTCGACGAACCGGAACCGGGCGAAGTATCGCAATCTGCGGCGGGATCCAAGGGTAACGGTGCTGGTGGACGACCCCCCGGCGGAAACCTCGGTCGTGGGATACGGGCGGGCGGAGATGGCCGCGGTGGACGAAGCGGCGTATGAGGGCGCGCTGGCCATCGTGGGCCGGTATGTCGATGATCCTGTCGGGTACTTGGCGGAGCGGGAGGGGGAGCCGCGCGTGCTGATTCGAATCAGGCTGGACAAGGTGATCTCCTGGAAACCGGACGATGAACGACGCTGAAGAACTGTTGCGCGCGGCGCTGCTGAAGGTGCCCGCCGGGCTGGCGGAGCACGTGATCCGCGTGCTGGAGGAGGCGCGACGGCTGGCGGAGATCCACGGAGTGGACCGCCACGCGGTGACAATCGCGGCGCTGGCGCACGACCTGCTCCGTGCACATAGCGACGAGCGGCTGCTGACGATCGCGGAGGAGCAGGGGTACGAGCTGGACCCGGCGGATCGCCTTGCGCCGATCCTGCTGCACGGACCGTTGGCGGTGCCGATCCTGCAGGAACGCTACGGGATCATGGACGGCGATGTGCTGGGCGCGGTGGCCTTCCACACCACGGCGAACGAGGGCATGACGCCGCTGCAGAAGGTGCTGTTCATCGCGGATAAGATCGAGCCGCAGAAGCGCGAGCGGGCGGCGGAGGTTCAGCGGGTGGCCGAGCTGGCGGAGACGGACCTGGACGCGGCGATGCTGGCGTACCTCGACTATCACGTGCGTGTGGCGCTGAAGTCCGGGTGGCCGCTGCACTCGCACACGGTGGCGGCGCGGAACGAGCTGCTGGCCACGCACGAGAGCGGAACTCACCGCAGAGCCGCAGAGGCCGCAGAGGACAGCGGACAGCGAACAGGGGACAGTGGACAGTATCTCTGAACGCCATGCGTTCATGAATTCGCAGCGGTGAACATGCTGCGATATGGGGTGGTGGTGGAATACACTCCGCCGCATGACCGTTGAGACAGCGATCGACCCGGCTGATTCACAACAGGTGACCGGGGCGCTGCTGGCGTTCCTACGCTCGCGGCTGGGGGATGGCGTGGGGCTGGCATCGGGGCCGGCGACGCTGGGGCGCGGGTTCGACACGTTCATCTATGGATTCCGAGCGTCGGGAGACCTGCCGGACGCATGGCGGCGGGAGCTGGTGCTTCGGCTGTACCCGAGCACGGAGCAGGTGCAGAAGGCGGAGCGCGAGGGCGCGATCCAGGGCTTCGCGGCGCGACGGGGTTATCCGGCGCTGGAGCCGCTGGCACTGGACGGGAACGCTGTTCCGTTTGGGCTGTCGCTGATGATCATGCCGCGGGTCAAGGGCGCGACGGTGCTGGATGGCATCCGGAGTAACCCTTTTCGCGCCAAGCGGCTACTGGCGGGGATGGCGGATCTGCACGTCGAGCTGCACGCAATCCCTATCGATGGCTGCCCGTTGCCGTACGAGCGGCCGCTCGTCGAAACCTTCCTGGCGGAGACGCGGGCGAAGATCGAGGGACTGGGGCTCTCGCACATGGACGCCGGGTGCGGGTGGCTGGAGGCGGAACATGGAGCGGTGGCGACGGAGGAGCCGGTCCTGGTGCACAACGACTTCCACCCGCTGAACATCCTGGTGGACGCGAGCGGCGCCATGACGGTCATCGACTGGTCGAACGCGGCGGTCGGAGATCGCCACTGCGACGTCGCCGCCACCATCGGCTTGATGTGGTTCGCGCAGATCGCGGCGACGAGCGCGATCGAGCGGACGGCGCTGCGCCTGGCGCGCGGTTTCCTGCGGGGGAGCTACTACAACCGCTACCGGTCGCGCGTGGCCGTCGACGAGCGGCGGATCGCGTACTGGGAGGCGATGCACACGTTCCGCGGCTGGGCGCAGCTGGAGGAGCTGTCGCAGGTGCGAGCATCCGGAGCGGCGACGACGGAGATGGCGGCGCGCATCCCGGCATCGACACTGGGGGCTGCGCGCGAGCGGTTCTGGTGGCTGACGCGGCAGTTTTCTTCGGTGTAGGGAATAGAGAGTAGGGAGCAGGGAATAGCCGTCCAGACTCAGGAGTTCCTTCGTGGCCACGCCGGAGTCAACCGCTCGCGGACATGAGACGCTGCAGCAAGTCGATATCCGCCAGATCCTTTTCGCGCGGCGGGGCACCGTGAGGATGGTCGCGGAACTTGAGCTTCATCTCGAGGAGCCCCTCCAGGCTCATGGCGGGGACGAGCAGGCCCGCCAGATCGACACGGGGGCCGTCGAACGAACCTTTCGGCCAGGGCCAGTCTGACCAGCGCCCTGGCGTGTGGACGCGGCTATCGGTTTCACGAACGAGGTACCAGGCACCGACTTCTTCGCTGTCCTTGAGAAACGGCTGACATTCCCCGGGGTACAGGCCGGGGGGCGCGAAAAAGCCAGCTGATGAAAGCGCGGTGCGGACGGCGGCAGCGTCGCGCTCCCACACGAACACCTCGATGTCGTCGTGGGCACGGGTGATGCGGCCCGCGTGAGCGTCCATCGCCCAGCCACCGAAGAGCCACCACGAGACGGTTGCCTCATCGAGGGCGGCTGCGATCTGCGCGATGAGGGCGAGCTGGCGGGCCTGTCGAGCTGCGTCAATCTGGGGCATCACGGGAAGCGTATTCGGATGCGGGTCACTCGCGAAATGGGTTGGAGAATGGGCGTGCCCCGGATCCGCTACCGCGTGATGCTGGAGCCGGAACGCTTGCTTACGTCTTGCGGGCGACGAAGGCGGAGTAGCTCCACCAGGCGGCGCCGGCGGCATCGTACGCGCGCATCTCCGCCTCGATGGGGTCGACGGGGCCTTCGGGATCGGCGGCGCGCTGGTCGGCGATCGGGCCGCGGAGCGGGGCGTAGTAATCGTCCCACACGCGCTGGGGCAGCGGCTCGCCGTGCGCGATCCGGAACCCTGCGGCGCGGATCGCCGAGGCGTAGGCATCGAGGGTGACGAAGGGGCCGGCGACGTGCGGCGGCACGGCCTCGGGCGGCGGGTCGGCGGCGGTCCAGGTCCAGTCGCTGACGACGATCGCGCCGCCGGGGCACAGGGCGCGATGCATCGCGCGCAGACATCGTTCGGTGCCGACGATGCTGGGCGCGCCGATGCAGATAGCGGCATCGAAGGCGGCGTCGCGCACGGGCAGCTGGCCGCCGTCGCCGCGCACGAACGACACGCGATCGCCGAGGCCGCGCTTGATAGCGGCGCGCTGGGCGTAGTTCACGAACGCGTGCAGGTCGACGCCGAGGACGCGGCAGCCGTATTCGTCGGCGAGCGTGAGGGCGGTAGTGCCCCTGCCGGGCGCGATCTCGAGGACGCGGGCGCCGGCGTCGAGGGGCACGTGCCGACGAACGAGATCGACGGTCTCGCGCGCGCCGGGCGTGAGGTAGTCCTGGGCGATGTAGAGGTTCCAAACGTCGGTCATGCGCTTCTCCGCGGAAGTGGCAGGCTAATCGGCGAACCCAGTCCGAGATGGTGACACAGAAGCCGCGCCAGTCAAGGCAAGCCGGACCCGCGCCCTAAGCACGCCTCGGCACCCGGGAGATCGATCGCTCGCCGGAGCGGGACCCCGGCTACGAACATTGGGTCCGCCAGCCCCGGCCGCGTCCTCATGGTGAAGCAGCTCTAATCCGGCATCAGGATCGTGAACCCCTCGGCCTGGAAGTCCCTGTCCGTCGTCAACACCTCGGTTATCCCGCGATCGCGGCGAACGACCATGGCTACGCAATCCGCGAGGCTATACCGCTGGTCAAGCCGGTGAAGGTACAGCGCAACCGCCCGTCGCACGAGATCCTCGCTTAGCGGGACCACCTCGATGCCTGGACTATTGAGCAAACGTTCCACGAATTCGCCGGCCCGCTGGCGGAGATATGGTCCGCTTCTGGAGAAACAAGCGAGGACTTCCAGTAGTACAGCCTGCGAGGTCACGAATTCAGCACGCTCGGCGCGAAGCCGTACGAGCAGTCGCTGTGCTAGTTCATGGTCGTCATCTTGGGGATTGATGAATGCGATGTCGAAGGAAGAGTCGATGAACCTCAGGTTCACCTAGCGGCCCATATCCTCGATGTACTCGTCAAATCGTCGAGCGCCGTCCTTCGGGAGCTTCCGCCAGTCTTCCTTTCGCACATCAGCAAAAAGCGCGGTGATGTCCTCCCAAAGCATAGGATCAAGCCGCGACGCAGCTTTCGGCTTGCGAGCGCTTGGTTTGCGAGCTGGCTTTGCGGGCGTGCGCCTGGTCACCATGGCTACGCCAGTATATCCAGCCGCACAGCGCCCCTGTCCCCTGTCCCCTGTCCCCTGTCCCCTACATCAAGCCCCTCGTTCATCGATCCGCTACGGAATCCCACAAGGTCCAGCGTCACGTATCGATACCCCAGGTTCGTCAGCCGCGTGACGATCCGGTCCCGCTTCTCCAGCACCAGCGCCATATCCTGCGGCTCCACCTCGATGCGCGCCACCTCGTCGTGATGCCGCACCCGCAACTGCCGCAGCCCAAGCTGCCGCAGAAACGCCTCCGCCGCGCCGATCTGGTCCAGCGCGCCCACCGTGACCGCCGTCCCGTACGGGATCCGCGACGAGAGGCACGCCATCGCCGGCTTGTCCCACGTCGGCAGCCCGCGCCGCCGCGAAAGCTCCCGTATGTCCGCCTTTGTCAGTCCCGCCTCCATCAGCGGGCTGCGCACCCGGTGCTCCGCCGCCGCCACGCGGCCCGGCCGGTGATCGCCCAGGTCGTCCACGTTGCAGCCATCCAGCACGAAGGCATACCCCTCGCGCTCCGCCATCTCCTCCAGCAGCGAGTACAGCTCCGTCTTGCAGTGATAGCACCGCTGCGGCGAGTTCTCGACGTAGCCCGGGCGGTCCATCTCCGACGTCTCCAGCAGCACGTGCCGGATGCCGATCCGCTGCGCCAGGTCCTTCGCCTCCTCCACCTCCGCCGCCGGGATCGACGGCGATACCCCCGTCACCGCCACGGCCCGCCCCCCCAGCACGGCGGCCGCCCCCGCGGCCGCGAA
>JACRBR010000343.1 GCA_016213125.1 Chloroflexota bacterium
AGTTTGTGCAGGCCCGCGAGTATGCCGACCCAGAGGAAGTTCGTGTAGCCCTCGACGTGCTCGCCGCGGTTCCAGACGGGGCCGACCCCGTCGCCGAGGTTGCGGGCGTAGCGATAGGAGATGAAGGCGTCGTCGCTGGTGTAGTGGAAGTAGAAGTGCTGAAGCAGAAGGATGCCGGCGGAGGCGCCGATCGCGGCGATGTGCCACTGGCGGGTGAAGCGCCCGACGCCACCGGCGAGAGCGGCGGCGCCGACGACCCCGAGGACGAGCCAGGGGAAGTTCATGCGGTGGAGCCCGCTTCGACGCCGGAGCCGTGTATCACGGGCCTTATTGTAGGCGCATCGGCGGCATGATGCCTGCCGCGTCCGCTTCTCGCCGGATCCGGCGCCACCCCAGGGGCACAGCGTCACAACCACCTCTCAGCCGGAGGCCGAACGCTCGCGGCACGGGAACCACACACCGATACTCGCTGTGGGTGGCCCGGGAGCCTCGGGGGAGGTCGATCCTGATGCGGCGCGTTTCTCTGCTCATGTTGGCGGCCGCGACCTCGGTGGCGGTGACGGCCATCACCGTCTGGCTGGTGGTGGCGATCGTCCAGGACATCAACACCGGTCGCCGCAAGGGCGACGAACTCCAGACCGAGGTCCGGGAGCTGGAGCAGCTGCGCGCCTTCCAGAGTGCGCTCTTCATCGAGGTTGGGGCGCTACCCGCCTACCTGGTCGTGCCGGAGCCCCGGTACGTGCGCGACTACGAGGTGGCCCGCGCACGGGCGGCCGCGGCGCTGGAGCAGTTGCGCGCGCTGGAACCTAAGACCGGGGAAGAGGCCGTGTCGCTCGACCAGTTGATCGAGAGTTACGGGGTCCTCACGGCCAGCGCCAGGGCAGGCATGGAGATCCTCCAGGGGAACCCGCAGGAGGCCGATCTCTCGTCCGCGTCCATCGGCGGCTTTGTCGAGGAGTTCGACCGCGTGCAGGCGGCGGAGGCGGCGCTTTCGGCAGAGAACGAGCGGCAGGTGGTGGAGCTGAACGACGAGTTGCGTGCGGCTGTTCGGGAGCGATCACAGGTGCTACTGGTGTTGGTGGTGTTCTGGTCGAGCGTGATCGTGGCCAGCGCCGTGGCGGCGTACTGGCTGGTGTTGCGGCCGATCATCCGCCTGTCCCATGTGGCGCGATCGTTCGCAGGGGGACACCACGCAGCGCGCGTTCCCATGTCCGGGCCCAGGGAACTGGCGCAACTCGCGACAGATATGAACCACATGTTCGCGACCACAGCCGAGCATGCGCGTTCGCTGGAGAACGAGATCCGGGAGCGCGGGAGGGTCGCGGCGGCGCTCGAACGGACGCTGGAGTCGGAACGGGAGCTGCGGAATCAGCTGCATCACCAGGCGTTCCACGATCCGCTCACGGGGTTGAGCAACCGGGCACGATTCATGGACCGGCTGGACCATGCGCTGGCACGCAGGACCCCGCAGGCGGCCGGGCCTTCGGTGCTGTTCATGGACCTGGACGACTTCAAGTCCATCAACGACACGCTGGGACATGCCGCGGGCGATGAGTTGCTGCGGCACGTGGGCGATAGGCTGCAACAGTGCTTGAGGCCGGCAGATACGCTCGCGCGGCTGGGCGGCGATGAGTTCGGGGCTTTGATCGAGGACGCACGAGAGGATGACGCGCTAATCGTGGCCGAGCGCATCATGGAGACACTGCGCGCACCGTTCACGATTTCGGACCGTGAGATCTTCAGCCGGGTGAGCGTAGGGGCGGTCCACGCAAACGGGGAGGTGACCGCCGCCGATCTGATGCGTCACGCCGATGTGGCGATGTACGTGGCCAAGAACCAGGGAAAAGCGCGAGTCGTCGCATATCGTGACGAGATGGAGGCCGCGCTACTGGATGAGCTTGCGCTCGAAGGGGACATGCAGCGTGCGCTGGAACGCCGCGAGTTTGTCGTACAGTATCAGCCGATCGTGGGCGTCACGGATGAGGGGCTGAACGGATTCGAGGCGCTGGTGCGATGGCATCACCCGACGCGTGGCGTTATGGAACCGGAAGCGTTTATCCACATCGCGGAGCGGATAGGGCTCATGACGCCGATCGGTGAATGGGTGCTCCGGGAAGCGTGCCGGAGCTTGGGCAGATGGCAGCACCGTTACCCGAAACACCCGCCGTTGGCGATGTCCGTCAACGTGTCCGCACGCCAGCTGTCTAGCGCGGAGTTCGCGGACGTCGTCTCCGATGTCCTAGCGGAGGCGCACATTGACCCCAGCTCGCTGATTCTCGAGATCACCGAGTCCTCCATGATGATAGAGGGCACGCGCGCTATCGGCTACCTGCAGACGCTGCACGATCTGGGCGTACGTCTGGCCGTCGATGACTTCGGGACCGGATACTCATCGCTCTCGTACTTGCGTAACTTCCCACTTGATGAGCTGAAGGTCGACAAGTCGTTCATTGACCATGTGGCGGAAGCTGGGAAGGAAGAACACGTCGTTCGATCGATTATCAGCCTCGCCAAAGCATTACATCTGCGGATCGTGGCGGAAGGGGTGGAGCGGAACGAGCAGCTCGAGATCCTGCGCGCGTTTGACTGTGACGAGGCACAAGGGTTCCTGTTCAGCACACCGATGGACGCGGATGACGCCGAGCGTCTCCTGGCCAGCGGCGAGCGCGGCTCGCGGATGGCTGCCTGAGGGCATCTTCATCTGAGTACCGGGAGCTCGGTGAGCTCCCAGAGCGTCCAGACGGTGAAATCGGGGCTGGCGCCCTCCCCTTCGGCGTAGTTGCCGAGCGCGCGGCCGGTCTGGGCGCGGGTGGCTGGGGCGGTGGTGACGTTGCCGTCGCCGTGAGGGCCCTCCCCGACCTGCTCGTCCTCGTGGGGTGGGTCGGGCTTGCGTACCCGGCGCCAGACGGCCGTCATGCCGAGCGCCTGCGCGCCCTGGACGTCGGCGCGGAGGGAGTCGCCGACCATAACGCACTCCTCCGGTGCGAGGCCCATCTCGCGCAGCGTGTAGTGATAGCACTCTGCGTGCGGCTTCATGTAGCCGATGTCGCAGGAGACGGCGACGGATTCGAAGTACTTGTCCAGGCCCAGCTCACGAAGCTCTTCCTGGAAGCGCGGACCGCCGAAGACGCGGTTGGTGACGCAGCCGAGGCGGTAGCCCTTATCACGCAACCAGTCGAGGGTCCGAAACGCGTCGTCGAACATCGTGCGGCCGAGGGTGAGGCCGCCGAGGTTCCAGGCATCCCAGAGACGGGCCCCCTGCTCGTACGTGAGGTCGAGACCCTTGCTGTTGGCGATCTGGCGCACGACCTCATTGAAGTCCGGGCTGACGCAGTCCGACTCATAGGCGGCGCGGTCAGCCTTTTCGACGCCGAGGCGGATCTCGCGGCCGAGGAAGCGGAGCTCGCCCTCGAGAGGGACGCCGAACTCGTCGAGCGCGGCGGTGATCCGGCGCATGGTCTCCATGCGGATGTCCATGGCGGCGGGCAGCTTCGGGAAGTGCCAGAGCGTATCGCCGAGGTCGAAGAGGACGGCTTTCGGGGGAGTCATCAGTTCTCAGTTCTCAAGTTGCCTGTCCTGGTCGTCGAGGTGAGGGTAGCGCGGCGGGAAGTGGCGGGCTACTCGTCTGGCGGGAGGTCAATCGCGGCGGTGGGAGGAGGACTTGTTGCCGCCGAAAATACCGAGGAACGGCGAGCCGGCGCCAAGGAGGAAGCCGAGGTCGTACCAATTGCCGCCTCGGGCAGCGTTGTAGAAGGGGAAGCGCTCCCACCCGCCGAAGACGTGGACGATGAGCACGATCCAGGCGGAGAAGCCGTTCCAGAAGCCCCAGAGGAAGTCCTGCCACCACATGTTCTGCTTCTCGGGTCTCAGTTCTCGGTTGTCATTGCCTGCTATCCGAGCATTGCTGATTTCCGGCACAGGCGGAAGTGTCGCTCTGGCCCCAATCGTGCGTCAGATGGCAGTATCAGTGTGCGCGCCGAGACGCCCGCGCAACGGGGACGCCTCGGACGGCCGTGCTACCAGGGAATCGCGAGCCGTGGGAAATCTACGCGCCGGGCGCAATCCATAGCGGAACCTTCACAGCGGCGATACATTTCTGAGGTGCGCGGGAGTGCGCCGGCGGCGAGTTGCCGGCGGCTGTAGCAGGCCCGCAAGGAGTCTCGATGGAAGCCTCGGTCGTCGCGCTCATCATCATCGGCGTGGTGGCACTGGTGCTCCTGCTGTTGTTCTTCACCAGCGGCATGCTCGTGAACATCGGCGGGCAACAGATCGGGATCATGGAGCGCAAATACTTCGGGAAGTCGCTCCCGGAAGGCCGCGTGGTCGCCATGCGTGGCGAGATTGGCATCCGGGCGGAGGTGCTGCAGCCGGGATTGCACTTCATGATTCCGTTCCTGTTCAGGGTGACTAAGGACGACATGCTCGTCATCGGCGAGGACGAGGTGGGGCTGATCGAATCGATCGACGGCCTGCCGCTGGAGCCTGGCCACATCTTCGGGCGGCGGGTGGCGAACCACGACGCGTTCCAGGACGCCGAAGGCTTCCTGCGGAACGGCGGCCAGAAGGGCCCGCAGATCGACATCCTGGCGCCGGGCAAGTATCGCATCAACACGTACCTCTTCCGAATTCGGACATCGCCGGCAGTGGTGATAGCCCAGAACCAGGTCGGGATCGTGAACGCGCGCGACGGGCTGCCCATCGTGCCGGGGCGGCTGCTCGCGCACAAGGTCGAGGGCCACCAGGCGTTCCAGGACGGGGAGGCGTTTGTCGCGGGCAACGGGCAGCGCGGGCCGCAGATCGAGGTGATGCTGCCGGGCAGGTACCGCATCAATTCGGACCTGTTCAACGTCGAGATCCAGCCGGCGAGCGTGGTGCAGGCGAACCAGGTCGGCCTCGTGACCGCGAAGGACGGCGACCCGCTGCCTTCGGGCGAGCTGGTGGCGATGAGCGTGCCGGGCCACGGCGATTACCAGGACGCGTCGGCGTTCCTGACGCAGGGTGGGCAGCGCGGGCCACAGTACGACCTGTTGAAGCCGGGCACGTACTACATCAACCCGCTGATGTTCGACGTGAAGCTCGACAGCGTCGCCGTTGTGCAGCGCGGCGAGGTCGCCGTGCTGGTGTCAAACGTGGGCAAGGAGCCCGAGGACATACCGCACGAGGACCGGCTGGCGGGGCGCGAGCGATACGTCGTGCCGGCGGGGTTCCGTGGCATCCAGGCGGAAGTCGCGGGGCCGGGCGTGTACTACCTGAACCGGTGGGCGTACATCGCCTACATCATCCCGACGACCAACCTGACCATCGACTGGGCCGAAGAGGGGATGGTGCCGTCGGAGGACGACAGCAGCCCCAGCAACCGCCGGGTCCAGCTCTTCAACCCGCTGGCCGTCATCAGCCGCGACGGGTTCGAGATGCGCGTGAGTGTGAAGGTGGTGATCCGGGTGCGGCCGGACCAGGCGCCGCTGATGGTGGCCAAGATCGGCTCTATCGAGAACCTGATCGACCACGTGGTGCACCCGATGATCGACTCGTCGTTTCGGAACCAGGCGTCGTCGTCGGAGGCGATGGCGTTCATGCAGGACCGCGCCGACGAGCAGGCGAAGGCGGAAGCGCGCGCCCGCGTGGAGCTGGAGAAGTACCACGTCGAGTGCGTGTCGGTGCTGATCTCGCAGATCATCCTGCCGCAGGAGCTGATGGAGATCCACACGCGGCGCGTTATCGCGGCGCAGCAGCAGGCGATGTTCGTCGAGCAGCAGAAGGCCGAAGAGAAGCGCATCGACACGGAGAACACGCGGGCGAAGGCGGACAAACAGCCGGAGCTGGTGGCCGCGCAGATCTCGGTGCAGGTGGCGGAGCAGACGAAGCAGCAAATCATCCTGACCGCCGAAGGCCGCGCGCGTGCAGTCGAGCTGGAAGGCGC
Organism: Chloroflexota bacterium; assembly: GCA_016213125.1. GTDB lineage: Bacteria > Chloroflexota > Dehalococcoidia > DSTF01 > JACRBR01 > JACRBR01. Next base: position 5,921 of record JACRBR010000343.1, read on the forward strand.
CGCGGAGGGGCAGAAGATCCTGGCGGTCGGGCAGGCGACGGCGGAGGCGTACGAGCAGCAGGTGGCGGCGGTGGGGCAACTGAACCTCGCGGGGATCGAGGTCACGAAGTCGATCGCGGCAGCCGGGCTGAAGATAACGCCGGACATCATGGTCGGCGGCGGAGGCGACGGCGGCGGGGCGAGCATCTTCTCGGCCTTCATCGCGCAGCTGCTGGCCGGGAACCGGGTGTCGCTCTCGGGACCGAACGGGAACCAGAACGGCGGGCAGACTCCGCAGTCATAATGGCGGGCGTCCACGTGAGCGATCCGAGGAGGCGACCAGCCGCGCGCGTCATTAAACATAACCGGGTTCAGCGTGGCTCCGCAGGCGCGGCCACGCCGCAGCGTGCCGCAAGACGTGTCCGTACTTGTGGCCTCGCTATACTTGGGCACGATCCCGAATCTGACCGAGGAATGCACCCCGCATGCCGGCTGAAGTTCTCTATCGCAAATGGCGGCCGCAGCGGTTCGCCGACGTGTCCGGCCAGGAGTTGGTGACGCGGACGCTCATCAATGCCGTCTCGACGGGCCGCGTCTCGCACGCGTACCTGTTCTCGGGGCCGCGCGGCACCGGAAAGACGACGACCGCGCGGCTACTGGCGAAGGCGATCAACTGCGAGAAGAACCAGAAGGACAAGAGGGACAAGCCGGGCGAGCCCTGCAACGCGTGCCCGTCGTGCAAAGAGGTGTCCGAGGGCAGCGCGCTGGACCTGGTGGAGCTGGACGGGGCGAGCAACCGCGGCATCGACGACATCCGGGCGCTGCGCGAGAACGCGGGCTACCTGCCGATGGCGGGGATGGACGCGCACAAGGTGTACCTCATCGACGAGGTGCACATGTTGACAGATGCGGCGTTCAACGCGCTGTTGAAGACGCTGGAGGAGCCGCCACCGCACATCATCTTCATCCTGGCGACGACGGACGTGCACAAGGTGCCCGCGACCATCGTCTCGCGCTGCCAGCGTCACGAGTTCAAACGCATACCCCTCTCGGCGATGGCGGACCGGCTGGCCTTCATCGCCGGGCAGGAGAAGATCGAGGCGCCGCGGGAGGCGCTGGAGATGATCTCGCGCGTGGCGACGGGGTCGCTCCGCGACGCGATCAACCTGCTCGAGCAGATCTGCGACTCCTACGGGACGTCGCCGTCGCTGGAGGCGGTTCGCGAGGGGCTGGGGCTCATCGCGGACGAGCGGGCCTCGCGGCTGGCACTGCAGGCGCTGCACGCCGACTTCAGCGGAGGCCTCACGACGATCGGCGAGGTGCGGGACGACGGCCTGGACCTGCGCCAGTTCCAGAAGGAAGTTGTCATGCGGCTGCGCGAACTGCTGCACGTGAAGAGCGGGGCCGATACCGAGGGGCGTTGGACGGCCGAGCAGGTTTCCGAGATGCAGGAGAGTATGGCCGGCGTTTCGCGAGAGGCGCTGGTGCAGGCGCTCCGTGCGTTCGGACAGGCGGACCTGCGGGCGGACCCGCTATCGCCGCTCCCGTTGGAGCTGGCGTTGGCGGACTCGGCGGCGCCGCCCCCTGCGCCAGGCGCGCGCGCTGAGCCAGCTCGCGAGCCGGCGCCGATGCGGCGCCCGGACGGTGTGCCGGCGCAGCGGCCTGCTCCGGCTCCTGCCGGGCGGCAGCCACAGCCCGCGCGGCCAAGCGCAACGGCCAGCAGGCCCGCGCCTGCCGCACGCACCCAGGACGCTGAGCGCGTGCCCGAGGACCTGCGGAAGGACCTGAGCAAGGCGTCGGCTGAGGACATCGCGCGGATGCTGGGAAGCAAAGCGCCTGTCATCCCGCCCGCGGGCCAGGAGCCGGAAGAGGCCGCGACGGCGCCTGCCGCATCGTCGAAGAACGGCGGGCACCTGGCGACGACGCCCGGCGGAAACATCGACCTGGATACGTTCGTCGACCACAAGCTGCGGCCGCTCGCGAAACAGAAGTCGCAGAAGCTGGACGCGCTGCTCAACGGCTCGTGCCGGGCGGTGTCGTACGAAGGCGGCGTGCTGACGCTGGGGTTCTTCCTGGACGCCCACCACAAGAAGACCGTGGAACAGGCGGCGACGCGGAAAGAGTACGAGGCGCTCGCCTCGCAGATCTTCGGGGAGCCGGTGACGATCCAGTGTATCCTTGCTGAGAAGACCCCGAGGGCGATCAAGAGCCCGCTGGTGCAGCACGCGGTGCAGGCGCACGGCGCGAAGATCGTATCTGGAGACGAGGAGCCGTAGCGATGTCGATGAACCGGGACATGATGGCGAAGCTGGGCCAGGCGATGGCGCAGGTGCAGAAGGCGCAGGCCGAGCTGGCGGAGAAGACGGCCGAGGGCACGGCGGGCGGCGGCATGGTACACGTGACCATTACGGGCGGCATGAAGGTGCAGTCGCTGAAGATCGAGAGAGACGCAGTGGACCCGGACGACGTCGAGATGCTCGAGGATCTCGTGACCGCCGCGCTGAACGAGGCCCTCCAGAAGGTGCAGTCGATGCAGTACGGACAGCTCGCCGGGATCGCCGGGAACATCCTGCCGGGTTTGAATCAAGGATAAGGCTTCGTAGGTCGCAGCGCGCAGTTGGAGATTCGGAGGGGCACGTCGACGCCGTGCCCCTACAATGTGCCCATGAACCAGCCTCTCGGTGCGGCGCCCCCCCCTGTCTCGAGACTCATCGAGGAGTTTCACAAGCTGCCGGGCATCGGGCCGAAGAGCGCGCAGCGTCTCACGTACCACCTGCTGCGCATCCCGCCCGAGGATGCGCTCGCGCTTGCCCAGGCGATCACCGAACTGAAGGAGAAGACGGTCCTGTGCTCGGTCTGCCAGAACGTCACCGAAACGGATCCGTGCGGGATCTGCCGTGATGAGGGGCGCGACCGGACGTTGATCTGCGTGGTCGAGGAGCCGCTGGACATCCTGGCGGTGGAACGGACGCGCGGGTTTCACGGGCTGTACCACGTGCTGCACGGCGTGATCTCCCCGATGGACGGCGTGGGGCCGGACGACCTGAAGGTGAAGGAGCTGCTGGAGCGGACGCGGGGTGGGGCCGTCCGGGAGATCATCATGGCGACGAACCCCAACCTCGAGGGCGAGGCGACGTCGATGTACATCAGCCGGCTGCTGACCCCGATGGGGATCCGGGTGACGCGTCTGGCGCGCGGGCTGCCGATGGGCAGCGACCTGGAGTACGCGGATGACGTGACGTTGTCGCGGGCGCTGGAGAATCGGCAGGACGTCTGAGGGGTAGTGAACAGTTGACAGGGGACAGTGGACAGTAGCGGTCGCCACTTCGGCGGCCTTCGTTGTTTTCAGGTACGGAGGATGCCATGCGGATCTCGCTGGAGCCCATCGGGTACGTGCGGAACTCGCGGCTGGAGGCGGAGGATGACGACTGGGGCGGGGTAGTCTCGGAGATCGTACTTGCGGATTCGATGGGAGCCGATGCGCTGCGCGGGATCGAGGAGTTCTCGCACGTGGAGGTGCTCTTCTACTTCCACGGCGTGGACGAGGCGAAGGTCGTCAGGGGTGCGCGTCGGCCGCGGAATAATCCGGAATGGCCAGCGGTGGGGATCCTGGCGCAGCGGGGGAAGAGCCGGCCGAACCGGCTGGGCCTGACGACGGCGGCCATCATCGCCAGCGAGGGCAAGGTGCTGCGCGTGCAGGGGCTGGACGCGATCGACGGGACGCCCGTGCTGGACATCAAGCCCGTGATGCGAGAGTTCCTGCCGCGAGGCGAGGTGAGGCAGCCGGCGTGGGCCACGGAATTGATGCGCGCGTACTGGGGGTAGGTAGGGAGGAAGTGGGGTGCGGGAGCGAGGGAACCGCCCCGCTTCGCTTTTCGCAGAAGCGGACGTCTGGTTGGTGTAGGCGCGCCACAGTACGATCGCGGCGATGGTAGAGCAGGCGAGCAGGATCGGACCCAAGCGTGCGGAGGAGGTGCCCCGGCCGGACGTAGGTGACGCGCTCATCGTGTACCTGCGGACGGCGCTGGGCGACCCCGCGCTGGCGTACGCGTCGCCGCCATCCCGGATCACGGGTGGATTCGATACCGCGATCTATGCGTTCGCGCTGGGCGGCGCGGATGGCGAGATGGCGGGGCCGCTGATCCTGCGCGTGTTCCGCGAAGGCGGCTCGGAACAGGCCCGGTTCGAGACAGTCGTCCAGAACTCCGTGGCGGCGCTCGGATACCCGACGCCCAGGGTGCTGTTCTCCTGCACCGATCCTTCGCTGCTGGGCGGGGCCTTCACGATCATGCCGCGCGTCGCAGGCGCCGTGATGCTTTCGCGGATATTCGGCCCATCGATGACGCGAATGCCGGTGCTTCTGGCACGGGCCCACGCGCGATTGCACGCACTGGACCCCGGGCCAGTCCATCATGCGCTCGCGGAGGCCGGCTTTGGGGACGAGCGCGAGAGCGCATTCAGCGACGGCGCGTGGGCGAAGGTGATCGAGGCGATGAAGCTGGACGGACTGCGTGACGCCTGCGCGTGGGTCGAAGCGAGCCGTCCGCCCTCCGAGCGGGCGGCGGTGGTCTGTCACGGTGACTTCCATCCACTGAACGTGATGATTGAGGGGAATACCCTCGCCGGCGTGCTGGACTGGGCGGGCATGCGCATCGCCGAACCCGCATGGGACGTGGGCGCCGCGATCGCGCTGTTCGGGCACGGGCCAATCGACCTCCCGGGGCCGGTGGTACCCATCGTGAACCTCGTGCGGCGGTGGCTGCTGCGCCGCTATGTGAATGCATATCATGCAGAGCGCCCGCTGGATGCGGCGTCAGTCCGGTACTACGAGGCGGTCCGGCTGTTGGGCTTCATGGTGGACACAGGGGTTTATCGCCAGGCGAAGGCGGGCATCATCCCACCGACGAGAATGGGGGCGCCGTTCAATCACCCGCGGGTGCTGCGTGGTATCACGAAGCGGTTCACAGCCATGACCGGCGTTCCAGTGTGGCTGCCCGAGGACAGAGATTAGGCGCCGGCATGGTGCTGAGAACCCCCTCCATCCTCGCAGCGCGGGCTATCAGTCCGCGTGTGTAGGTCCGTGACGAACACGCCCTCAATCGATGGCGGAAGCGAGCGCAACGCCGTTCTTCAGCACTCTGCCAGGGGGCTAGGGGTTAGGGATGGTCGCCGCTACGCTGCCTCCGTGACAGCTCAAGGCAGCAGTGACTTCGCCACTTCCATCTGCGAGGCGTTTGGACTGGGGACGCCGCATGGCGAGATGGCGCCGGTCGCCGGCGGGCTGACGCACCGCATGTGGCGGCTGGAGACGGACCGCCGCCCCTTCGCGGTAAAAGAGATCAACATCGACCCGACTGAGACGTGGCAGGCGGCGTGGATCGAGCGTGCGTTTACCTTGGAGCACGCGGCGTTCGAGGCGGGCGTGCCGATGCCACGGCCGGTGCCGGCTGTGGCGACGGGGCTATGCCTGGCGGAAGTCCCGCGTCGCGATGGATCGACGGCAACGGTGCGGGTGCACGAGTGGGCAGAGGGTGAGGGGCTGCACCACACCGTCTATCCGGCCGACGTCGCCTCGCGCGTCGCCGGGATGATCGCACGGATCCACATGCTCGGCATGCCCGCGCCGGAGACGCTGGCCGAGGCGCTGACGATCAGCGGCGATGAGCACTGGCGGGTGCTGGCGGAGCGGGTGGAGCGGTCGGACATCGAGTGGCGCTGGGAGTTCCGGGGGATCCTTCACACGGTCCGGGAGCTGGAAGCCTACGTCGAGGCGTCGCGAAGCGACACTACGCCGCTGATCATGAGCCATCGAGACGCCGACCAGAAGAACTGGATGAAGACTCCTGCAGGGGAACTGCTGCTGGTGGACTGGGACGCCGCCGGGCGTGTCCATCCCCGGCACGAGGTGGCGGGCCTCGCGCTCCGGTGGGCTGGCGTGGGGCTCGCCGAGCCGGACTGGAAGATCGTGCGCGCCTGGATCCGGGCGTACAGGGCGGCCGGCGCGGAACTCGATCGGATCCAGCCGGGCGACCTCGGCGAGTTCGTGTCCGTCGCGATCTGGTGGTTCGAATACAACGTCCGGCGCGCGTTGGGTGAGCGGGCGCGAGACGAGGCGGACCGGCGGTTGGGAATCGATATGACGCGGCGCGAGTTCAAGTCTCTTCCGCGCGTGCTGGGTTCGATCGAGCGCTGGGCGCGGGTGCTGGAGGAGGAGTGAGTCTGGGAAGTGAGACGTTGGAGCTGAGAAACTGGAGGCGAGAGGCTGTGCGGCAGAGGACGCCACAGTCGAATGTTGTTCGGAACGACGATCGCCTATTCTGCGCGGGATGAAACTACACCTCACTCCGGTTCCACGATCCGTTGACCTGTCCGGCGGCACGCATGTGCTCGCGCGGGAGCGGGTGATCATGCTGCACGGGGAGGCCCGCGCCGAGATCGTGGCGGCGCGGCGGCTGCAGGAGGCGCTGGAACGGTATGCGGGCGTCCGGTGGGAGATCCGTGCCGGGACGTCGGTAGCGGAGAGCGAGGGCGTGGTCGCCGCAATCGACCACCGGGTGGAGAAGCACGAGGGCTACCACCTGACGATTGGCGACGAGCGGATTGGCATCGTCGCCCGCGACGGCGCGGGGCTGGCGCACGGTTTCTCGACGCTGCTGCAGCTGGTGCGACAGTTCGGGCGGCGCCTTCCGCGGGTGCACATCGAGGACCATCCGGACTTCGCGCACCGCGGCGTCATGCTCGACATCTCGCGCGACAAGGTGCCGACGATGGAGACGCTCTACGGGCTCGTCGACATGCTGTCGGAGTGGAAGATCAACCAGCTGCAGCTCTACATGGAGCACACCTTCGCGTACCAGAGGCACCGCGCAGTCTGGAAGGACGCATCGCCGCTGACGGGCGAGGAGATCCTGGCGCTGGACGCGTACTGCAGGGATCGGCACGTGGAGCTGGTGCCGAACCAGAACAGCTTCGGGCACATGGAGCGGTGGCTGATCCACAAACCGTACTCGGAGCTGGCGGAAGTGCCGGGCGGGATCGCGCTGCCGCACGCCTCGATGCTGCTGACGAAGCGGCGGAAGTTCTCGACGACGCTGAACCCGCTCGATCTGCGGTCGCGCGCGCTGATCGAGGGGCTTTACGAAGAGCTGCTGCCGCACTTCACGAGCACGAACTTCAACGTGGGGTGCGACGAGACGTGGGAGCTGGGACAGGGGAGGAGCAAGGCGGCGTGCGAGTCCCGCGGCAAGGGCCGCGTGTACCTGGACTGGCTGATGGAGCTGCACGAGCGGTGCGAGCGGCACGGCCGGCGAACGATGTTCTGGGGGGACATCATCAAGCAGCACCCGGAGCTGATCGCGGAGATCCCGCGCGACGTCACGGCGCTGGCGTGGGGCTACGAGCACGACCACCCGTTCGATGCGGACGGGCTGGCGTACCGGAAAGTGCGGCTTCCGTTCTACGTGTGCCCGGGCGCGGGCGGCTGGAACTCGTTCCTGGGGCGGACGGACAACATGGTCGCGAACATAACGAACGCGACGGCGAACGGCCTGAAGCACGGCGGGTCGGGCGTGCTGACGACGGAGTGGGGCGACGGCGGGCACATGCAGCCGGCGCCCGTCGCGTGGGCAGGGTTCATGTTCGGGGCGGCGATGTCGTGGTCGCACGTCGCGAGCGGCGGGATGGACCTGGCGCGGTCCCTGAGCCTGCACGCGTTCGACGATCCGTCGGGCGAGACAGGGCGGGTGGCGTGCGAGCTGGGGAACGCGTACGCGATCAACGGGGCGAAGACGCGCAACGGGTCCCTGCTACAGCAGCTCTACTTCCTGCCGCTGGACGGCGACTGGCCGATGCAGCGTGTCCGCGCCGGCGGGTTCGAAGACACGTCGGAGGCGCTCGCGGCGCAGGCAGGCCGGCTCGATGCGTCGCGGATGCAGCGGCCGGATGCGGACATGATCGTCGACGAGTACCGGACGGCGATCGAGCTGGCGGACATCGGCGCAGCGATCGGCGCGGCGAAGCACGCGCGGGCGAACGGGGCATCGGCCGCGAAGCTGCGGCCCCGCTGGCGGCGGATCGCCCGTCGACTCGAGGCGGTAGTGCCGGCGTACGAGGAGGCGTGGCTGTCGCGGAACCGGGACGGCGGGCTGGCGGACAGCGTGTGGCGGATCCGCGAGCTGGGGAAGCGGGTCACGGCGCTCAGCCAGTGATGGTGACGGTGCTGAGGCACCGGCGCTCAACCACTCAAGGACCACGGCGCAGCAGACTGCGCCCATACGGTGATATCTCCGCTAGATATGGCTGGTGGCGAGGCAGCGCTTTTCGAGGTTCTGCTGGTGGTACTCCTCAGCCTTCCAGAACGTGGTCGCGGCAGTGATCTCGGTAACGATGGGGCCGTACGCGCCGGACTTGTCGCGGCGCTCCTTTGTGGCGATAGCCGCCGCCTGCTGTCCGGGTGAGTGGTAGAAGACGGCGCTGCGGTACTGGTCGCCGACGTCGGGGCCCTGGCGGTTGAGCTGGGTAGGGTCGTGGTTGTCCCAGAAGACGTCGAGGAGATCCTCGTACGAGACCTGCGCGGGGTCGAACTCGACCTGCACAGCCTCCGCGTGGCCCGTATCGCGATAGCACACGTCCTCGTACGACGGGTTGTCGCGCCCGCCGCCCATGAATCCGACGGCGGTGGCCTTCACGCCCTTCACCTGGCGGAACGCGGCTTCGACGCCCCAGAAGCACCCTGCGGCGAAGGTGGCGGTCTCGATACTCGGTGTCGTGGTTTCGTCTGGCATATGGGTCACTCCTATCCAAGGATATCGTGTCCGGCCGACAGCCGGCGTTACAGGCCGAATGGCGGGGTTGCGCAGAAGGCGGTGGATCTACACTAGGGGCAGAGCGATGGAATACCTGATCGAGCTGCAGCACGAGGTGGAGACGAACGGCATCGACGCGCACGCGCTCGAGCGGATGGCGGCGCACGCGTTGCACTTGGAGCACGTGAAGACGCCGGCGGAGTTGAGCGTGCTGCTGGCCGGCGACACGGCGGTGCGCGACCTGAACCGGCAGTACCGGCAGACGGATGAGCCCACGGACGTCCTGTCGTTCTCGCAGGCGGAGGGCGAGGAATTCGCGCTGCCGGATGGCGAGACCCCGCACCTGGGCGACGTGGTGATTTCGGTCGATACGGCACGGCGCCAGGCCGCGGAGTTCGGTGTGCCGCTGCAGGACGAGCTGTCGCACCTCGTCGTGCACGGGATTCTGCACCTGCTGGGATACGACCACGAGGACGCCAACGACGAGGCAGTGATGCGCGCGCACGAGGACGCGGTGCTGGGTGGCGCGCACCATCACTGAGACTCGAGACGCTGGAAGTGAGAATTGAGAAGGGACGGAGCACCAGCTCCGTCCCTTGCGTTTGTACCGCGAATGGCTGACGAGCTATCCCAGGTTCTGGGCGGCGAAGTCGCCGATGACGGGGATGCGCCACTCGATGCCCTGGTACGCCTGGTACATGCACCAGACGGCAAGAGCGAAGAAGCCCAGGCCGATGATGAGGCCCACGGGCATCACGATCAGGTACAGCGGCACCATGATCACAATCCCCACGACCATCACGCACAGCGACTGGATCGCGTGGAACCGGACGAACTTGTTCTCCTTCTCGGTGAAGACGAAGAAGAGCGAGGCGATGAGGCCGATGAGGAAGATCGGGGTATAGCACAGCATGCCGGCGATGTTCGGCTGCATGCCGCTCTTTGTGGTTCCCAGGTTGTTGGTGTCCTGCATGTGCGGGGGTCCTTTCTGTCTGGCACTTGGAGTATCGGCAGGGAGCTTGGCTCCGAGAGATGCCCGCAGTATGCCTTACGTAGACTTCCGCCCGCGATCCTCCGTTTCGCCTAGGCGAAAACGTTGACGGCGCGCTGGGCCGCCTCGATCAGGGGGATGGGGTATACGCCGAATGTGAAGACGCCGGCGGCGGCGAGGACGAGGATGCCCTGGGAGAAGATCGGCGTGCGCAGCTCGGGCTTGTCCTCGGCCTCGGACAGGAACATCTGGCGGGCGACGCCCATGTAGTAGAAGGCGGACACGACGGTATTCAGGACGGCGATCACGACCAGCCAGACGAGGTCGGCCTGCACGGCGGCGTTGAAGATGTAGATCTTGGCGATGAAGCCGGCTGTTGGCGGGAGGCCGGTGAGCGAGAGGAGGCAGAGCGTCAGCACCCACGCGGGGATGGGCGCACGGCGTACCATGCCGGCGTAGTCCTCGATCTCGTCGCTGCCCGTCTTGTTGGAGATCGCCATGATCGCGAAGAACGCGCCGAGGTTGGTGAAGGCGTAGGTGGCGAGGAAGAAGACGACGCCGCTGGCGCCGAGCTGCGAGCCGCCGTCGGTGGTGGCGGAGATGGCGGCGAGGCCGACGAGGAAGTTCCCCGCCTGGGCGATGGAGCTGTAGCCGAGCAGGCGGCGGATGTTGGTCTGGCGGATCGCCATGATGTTGCCGACGGTCATGGACACGGCGGCGAGGACGGCGAAGAGCATCTTCCAGTCGTCACCGACGAAGGTGTCGGGGCCGAAGCCTTCATAGAAGATGCGGATGACGACGGCGAAGGCGGCGGCCTTGCTGCCGACGGAGAGGAAGGCGGCGACCGGCGTGGGCGCGCCCTGGTAGACGTCGGGCGTCCACATCTGGAACGGGACGATGGCCATCTTGAACCCGAAGCCCGCGGCCAGGAAGACCATGCTGACGATGAGGGCGGACCGCATGCCCTCGTCGCCGGAGGCGATGGCGGCCGCGATCGAGGGCGAGCCGTCGGTGGTGACGAGCCGGGTTGTTCCCGAGATCCCGAACAGGAACGCCATGCCGTAGAGGATCACGGCCGAAGAAACCGCGCCGAGCAAAAGGTACTTCAGCGCGGCCTCGCTGCCCTTGTCGTCGCGGAGGAAGCCGGCGAGCACGAACTGCGTGATGCTGGTGAGCTCGAGCGCGACGAAGATGGCGACGAGGTCGCGCGCGCCGGAGAGCAGCATCATGCCGGAGGAGGCGATGAGGACGAGCGCGATGAACTCGCCCTGACGCTGGCCGAAGCGGCCGAGGTAATCCCAGGACGCCAGGATTACGGCTCCGGAGACCCCGATGAACAGGAACGTGAAGAAGATGCTGAAGTTGTCGAGCGCCATGGAGTCGCTGAAGAACGATGCCTCGCGTTCGCGCAGGATGAGGCTGACGAGCCAGAGCGCGGCGACGCCGAGGCCGGTGATAGCGAGACCGGCGAGCACGCGCTTGTCTTCGCGGCGCATGATCATGTCGACGAGGAAGATGACGCCGGCGGTGGCCATGACGGCGAAGACGGGGCCCAGACGGTCGAGATCCTGCAGCATCAGCTCAACGCCCCCACGATATTGACGATTCCGGTGTCGAGGAAGTCGACCACAACCGCCGGATAGATGCCGACGCCGATGATGACGACGACGAGGGCTGCCATGGGGACCTGCTCCCACCAGTTGTTGGCATCGGGGAGCGAAGCCCAGCGCTCGTTGCGCGGGCCGAAGAAGACACGCTGCACCATCCAGGTGATGTAGCCCGCGGCGAGCAAGATGCCGACGACCGAGGCGATGGTTGGCGCGGTGTACTTGTCGAAGCTGCCGAGGAACACCATCATCTCGGCCACGAAGCCGGACCTGGCGGGAAGGCCGAGCGAGGCCAGGCCGGCGATGATCATCACCGTCGCGGCGAGCGGCATGGTGTGCGCGAGGCCGGAGAGTTGGTCGATGTCGCGCGTGTGGGCGCGGTCGTAGATGATGCCCACCATCACGAACAACAGGCCGGTGATGGTGCCGTGCGTGAACATCTGGAGCGCGGCGCCGTTGAGGCTGACGTGGCCGAGCGCGGAGATGCCGAGCAGCACGTAGCCCATGTGGCTCACGGAGGAGTAGGCGACGAGGCGTTTCAGGTCCTTCTGTCTCAGCGTGAGCAGCGCCCCGTAGATGACGCTGATCGCGGCGAGCGTGGCGAGCCAGGCACCGTAGTCCTCGGCCGTTTGTGGCATGAGCGTGATGAGGATGCGGAGGATGCCGTAGCCGCCCATCTTCAGCAGGACGCCGGCCAGGATGACGGAGACGGCGGTCGGCGCGTCGGTGTGGGCGTCGGGCAGCCAGGTGTGGAACGGGAACATCGGCAGCTTCACGGCGAAGGCGATGAAGATGAAGCCAAAGATGACCCACAACGGCAGCAGCGTGTCGGTGATGGTGCTCTGCTGCAGCGCGACCATGTCGAACGTCGGCGTCGGCTCCGCGCTGAAGCCCATCACAAGGAAGCCCACGAGCATGAAGGCGGAGCCGGCGACGGTGTAGAGCAGGAACTTCATCGCCGAGTACTCTTTGCGGCCGCTGCCCCAGACCGAGATGAGCATGTACATCGGGAGCAGCTCGACCTCCCAGAAGAGGAAGAACATTATGAGGTCAAGCGACGTGAAGACGCCGAGCACGCCCGTCTCGAGCGCGAGGAGCCAGATGAAGTACTCCTTTGTGCGGAGCTTCACGCCGAACGAGATGAGCGTGGCGATGACGAAGAGGAAGGTCGTGAGGAAGACCATCGTGATGCCGAGACCGTCCACACCCATGTGGAACTGCACGTCGAAGCCGGCCGTGGCGGCATCGATCCAGGTGGCCTGCGAGTCGAACTGGAAGGCGTCAGAGCTGGGCAGGCCTGGGCTCCGGTCGAAGGCGAGCACCAGGATCAACGACGTGATGAACGTCGTGAGCGTGGCGATGAGCGCAAGCCACTTCGCCTGGGTCTCGCTCTCGCGTTCGGCCGTCAGCGCAATGACGGCCGCCGCCACGGCGGGGAAGAAGACGGTGAAGACGAGAATGCCGCTCATCGCTACCGCCCCTCGATCAAAATCAGCATCAGGAATGAGGCGACGATGAGGCCGGCGACGCCGACGGTCCCATAGGCCTGCACAGAGCCGGACTGTACCCAGCGGAGGCGGTCGCCGGCCCAGCGGCTGACCTGCCCGGAGCCGTTGACCGCGAAGTCGATGATGTTGGTGTCGACCCACTGCAGGATGCGGCATGCGTTCCGGTAGAGGAGGTCGCGCACGATGACGTTCTCGTACAGCTCGTCCATGTAGTACTTGCGCGCGACGAGCGTGTGCACGGGGCCCCAGATCTTCTGCAGCGACTCAGCGGAGACGGCCTTCGCGCAGTAGATGGCATAGGCGAGGCCGATGCCGGCGACGCCCAGCACGAGCGAGCTGATCGCGATCGCGTAGTTGAACTCTTCGTGATGCAGCGCCTCCGCAGAGGATTCGGGAAGCGCCCCCTCGAGGATGTGCGCGAGGCCGTCAGCCGAACCGAACGGCAAGTTCACGAAGCCGGCCGCGAACGCGGGCACAGCGAGGATGAGTAGGGGGACCGCCATCACCCATCCCGATTCGTGGGGCTTCCCGTGGCCGCTCTCGCCGTGTGCAGCACCGTGCTCGGGCTCGCCTCCGCCCTTGTACTCGCCCTCGAAGGTGAGGAAGACGGCCCGGAACGAGTAGAAGGCGGTCATGAAGACGACGGCCATCGCGATGAAGAACAAGGGCTTCTCATCGGTCCAGGCGGCGCCAAGGATCTCGTCCTTCGACCAGAAGCCGGCGAAGGGGAAGATGCCCGCGAGGCTGAGCGAGCCGACGAGGAACGTGGCGTAGGTGATGGGCATGTACTTGCGCAGGCCGCCCATCTTCCGCATGTCGAACGTGTTCGTGGCGTGGTTCACGGAGCCCGAGCCGAGGAAGAGGAGCGCCTTGAAAAAGGCGTGGGTGAACAGGTGGAAGATGGCGGCGATGTAGCCGCCGACGCCGAGCGCGAGCATCATGTAGCCGAGCTGCGACAGCGTGGAGTAGGCCAGCACGCGCTTGATGTCCGTCATCACGATACCCATGGAGGCGGCGAAGATGGCGGTGAAGCCACCGACGTAGGCGACGGTGGTCATTGCGTCGTCGGAGGCCTGGAACACCGGGAACATGCGGGCCACTAGATACACACCGGCAGCGACCATCGTCGCGGCGTGAATGAGCGCGGAGACGGGCGTCGGGCCCTCCATCGCGTCGGGGAGCCACACATGCAGCGGGAACTGCGCCGACTTGCCGGCGGCGCCCGCGAAGACGCAGAGCGCGAACAGCGTGATGACCGTATCGCTGAGCGCGCCGTTCTGGGCCAGCTCCTGGATGAGCGGGATGTTGAAGGTGTCGGCCTTCGTGAAGATCAGCAGGATGCCGATCGCGAAGCCGACGTCGCCCAGGCGGGTGGTGAGGAAGGCCTTCTTGGCGGCGTCTCCGGCGGACTTCTTGTGGAACCAGAAGCCGATGAGGAGGTAAGAGCCAAGGCCGACGAGCTCCCAGAACACGTAGACCATGAGGATGCTGTCGACGATGACGAGGCCGAGCATGGCGGCGGTGAAGAGCGACATCCACATGAAGTAACGGGAGTAGCCGGTATCGCCCTCCATGTAGCCCTGCGAGTAGATTTGCACGAGCAGCGAGACCGAGGTGACGACGACGAGCATGATGGCGCTGAGGCCGTCGATGCGCAGGCCGACGTCTACGTGGAGGCTTGGGCCGCCGACCTGCTGGATGTAGAGGTTCTCGGAACTGACCTTGAGCCATTCGTGCGGGGCGAAGCCGAGGGCGTGGCCATCGTTGTCGATGACGCTGTCGAGCGCCCAGAGCGAGAGCGCGAAGGCGGCGCCGATGGCGGCGATGGTGACGTAGCCCGAGAGCTTGGGGTAGGGGCGCGTGACGAACGCGGTCGCCAGCAGCGACGCCACCGGAAGGAGGAAGATCGCCCAGACGGCGGCTTCGGGTATTTCGGGAAGCACTAGATCTTCCTCATAATTTCTTGCGCTACGTGCGTCTTGCTATCGGGCACCCAGATCTCACGCGGCTGCGACATCGGGGCATCGGACTGGAGGGGCGGGACGATGCGGTTCGACACGCCCTCCGCGTCGAAGAGCTCCTTCCACACCTCGGCGGCGTACCCGTTCTTCACGTCCATCAGCTTTGACCACATCCCGTTTCGGTCTCCGGTCGTCAGTCGTACGTCATCGGCCCCTCGCCCGACGACTGACGACCGACGACTGCACTACCATCTCAGCAGGTCTATCTCGTCGATGTTTACGGTCTCGCGGTGCTTGTAGATAGCGACGGCCAGCGCAAGCGCAACGGCGGCTTCGGCGGCGGCGACGGTGATGACGAAGACGGCGAACACCTGGCCGTCGAGCGGCTGCTCGGACTCGATGAATCGTGAGAAGGCGAGCAGCGTGACGTTCACCGCGTTCAGCATCAACTCGACGCCCATTAGGACGCCGATGGCGTTGCGCTTCGAGAGCGCGACGTAGAGGCCGATGGCGAACAGCGCGGCGCCGACGACGAGCACGTCCTCGAGGTGCAGGGTGAGGGCGAGAAGTGGCGTCGTCATTCGCCCTCCTGTCGCCGGGGTGGTACTTCATCCTCCTGTGTGAGGACGATGGCGCCGATCATCGCGACCATTAGCAGGACGGAGGCGACCTCGAAGGGCACGACGTAGGGCTTGAGGAACGCCTCGCCGAGCGAGGCGGCAGTCGCGCTGAATGCGCCGCGATCGGAGATCGCCCAGTCGGTATCGAGCGTGACGAACACGACGATGGCGAGCACAAGGCCGGCGAGGATAAGGGCCGGCACCTGGAATACCGTCTCGGAGTTCCGGCGGTCGGCCGCGGGGGTGAGCATGACGGCGAAGGTCATGAGCACGCTGACGGCGCCGGCGTAGATCAGCACCTGCACGACGGCGACGAAGTCGGCCGAGAGGACGATGTACATGCCCGCCGCGCCGACGAAGGTCAGTGCCAGGAACAGCACGGCCTGCACCAGCTCGCGGACGGCGGCGACCATGAGCGCGCAGCCGATGGTAGTGGCGGCGAGGAGCCAGAACGCGATGACGATGCCGTTGTCGGCGATCAAGCCTGTCCTCCCTTCGCCATGAACTCGGCGCCCGTGACGGCCGGTAGCGACGGGACGTCGATGTCGGGGTAGAAGCGCGGGCGGGTCGGGAAGCGCTGGAACTTCGGCGCGAAAAACTTCACGAACCCGAAGATGAGTGCGCCCGTGAGCGCGCCGTTGACGGCAATGAAGACGGGGATCCAGAAGCCCGCGCTCCAGCCGCTCTCTTCCCACGCCAGCACCTCGGCAGCGACGACGACGACGTTGATGATGGCCATCGGCGTGAGCCACTTCCAGGCGAAGGCAAGAAGCTGATCGATCCGGAAGCGGGGCAACGTGCCGCGCGTCCAGACGAAGAGGAAGTACACGCCGTACACCTTGCCGATGAAGATCATCCAGCCCGGGACCAGTTCGTCGAGCTTGTACGCCCACCAGCCGCCGAGAAACAGCGTGGCGATGATGGCGGAGACGGAGACGGCGTTGATGAGCTCAGCGGCGTAGAACAGGCCGAACTTCATGCCGGAGTACTCGGTGTGGTAGCCCCCGACGATCTCAGACTCAGCCTCGGCGATGTCCGCGGGCGTGCGGTTAAGCTCGGCGGAGATAGCGAAGAAGTAGATGAGGAACGCGAGGGGCTGGAGCATGACCATGAAGGCCCAGTTCTCTTCCTGGAAGAGGACGATGCCCTGGAGGTCCATCGTGCCGGCGAAGAGCACGACGCCGAGCAGCCCCGCGACGATGGGGATCTCGTACGAGACGAGCATGGCGATGACCCGCATCGCGCCGAACAGGGAGTACTTGTTGTTGCTGCTGTAGCCGGCCATGAAGACGGACAGGACGGCCAGCGACGACATGCCCAGGATGTAGAGCAGGCCGACATCGAGGCTGGCGAGCACCGCGTGACGGCCCCAGGGCACGACGGCGAATACGGCGATGCCGGGCACGGTGAACGCGATGGGCGCGAGGGTGTAAATGAGGCCGGGCGCCGAGGCGGGCTGGAGGACTTCCTTCTGCATGAGCTTGATCGCGTCGGCCACGGGCTGGAGCAGCCCGAAGGGGCCAAGCCGGTTGGGGCCGAGGCGCGACTGCATGCGGCCGACGACGCGGCGCTCGACCCAGATGTTGATGACGGCCACGCCGCCGATGAACGCGATGATCCCGAGGGTGCCAATCAGCCCCGAGATGACGTAGATCGACCAGTCCGGGAAGCCCCAGTCCTCGAGATGCTTGTAGATCATCCGCGTGAGGTTCGAGAAGTCGCGGAGATCCCACCAGTAGCCTGTGATCAAGTCGAGGAGTGACCTCATCGGGATGAGCCTCAACGCATTGAGCGTCATCGGTCGACCTCCCCCACGTTGATATCGATGCTGCCGAGCGTAACGATAGCGTCGGCGATCGTCTGGCCTACCGTCATCTCTCGCAGGACGCTGAGGTTGATGAGCGAAGGCGCGCGCACGTGCCACCGGTACGGGGCGGGGCCGCCATCGCTGACGACGTAGAAGCCCAGCTCGCCCTTCGGCGATTCGACGCGGGAGTAGGCCTCGCCGGCGGGCGGGCGGATGGCGAGCGGGACGTCGGTCTTGTGCGCGCCACCCGGCAGATCGCCGACGGCCTGACGGATGATGCGCAGGCTCTGCTTCATCTCCTCGATGCGGATCGTCATGCGGTCGTATGCGTCGCCGTTGTAGCCGACGGGAATGTCGAACTTCATGCGATCGTAGACGCAGTAAGGGTCCGCCTTGCGGATGTCCCACGCGATGCCGGCGCTGCGAAGCATCGGGCCGCTGAGCGAGGCGTTGATGGCGAGCTCGGGCGTCACCACGCCGACATCGCGGGCGCGCATCATGATGATCTCGTTGCCGACGATCAGCTCCTCGTACTCCTCGAACGCCTTCGGTAGTTCGTCGTTCACCAGTTTTTCGAGGGCGGGCAGGAACTCATCGGGGATATCGAACGCGACGCCGCCGATGCGCATGTAGTTGGTGGTCAGGCGCGCGCCGCAGGTCATCTCGAACAGGTCCAGGACGCGCTCGCGGTCGCGGAAGCACCACATGACGGGCGTCTGCCACGCGCCGCAGTCGTTGATGAAGGCGCCGGTGGCCATGCAGTGGCTGGCTACGCGCTGCAGCTCGCCAAAGATGACGCGGAGGTACTGGGCGCGCTCGGGCACTTCGATGTTCGCCAGCTTCTCGACGGAGAGGCAGTAGCCCAGGTTGCCGGACATCGCCGCGAGATAATCCATGCGGTCGGTGAAGGGGATGTTCTGGGTGAAGGTGCGCTCCTCGGCCAGCTTCTCCATGCTGCGGTGGAGGTACCCGACAACCATCTTCACATCCACGATGCGTTCGCCGTCGATCTTCGCGACCATGCGGAACACGCCGTGTGTCGACGGGTGTTGCGGTCCGATGTTGACTTCGACGGGCTCTACTTTGATTGGCATACGGTTGTGGAGGTCAGAGGTTCGTGGTGGACAGGCAGCCACGCGATCCGCTCGTCCGGCTTCTGACGTCTGGCCTCCTTGCTACCTCTCCTACTGGCCGGTGCCCGGGTTCTTCGGACGGAACTCCTGGCCTGTCTGGCCGGACACCTGTTTCGGAAACTGACTCAGGCCGGGCTTCTGCCCGCCGGGCAGCGACATGAAGTCCTTGCGTAGCGGGTGTCCCGGGAACGAATCCCATAGGAAGATCCGCGTGAGGCTGGGGTGCCCTTCGAAATGCACGCCCATCAAGTCGTAGACCTCGCGTTCCTGGAGCCAGGCGCCAGACCAGAGCGGAGTGATCGAGGCCACCACCGGATGTTCATGATCGCAGGGCACCTTGACCTCGAACAGATGGTTCTGCGCGAGCGAGGCGAAGTGGTAGACCATGTCGATGCGCGTGACCATGTCCACGCTGCAGAGCTGCGTCAGGAACTTGCCATCGAGCTGCTCGTCGTCGCGAATCACCCGCATCGCCTCGTACATGCGCTCGGGCTCCAGGACGACATACGCGTCGTTTGCGGACTGCACGGCCTCGGGCAGGCTGCGGCGGATGCGATCGGCGACTTCCTCACCGGAGAGCAGCATGGTCCTGGGGTGCGGCATCACATCCACTCCATGGCGCGCTTGCGCCAGGCGTAGGCGTAGCCGACGAAGAGTATCGCGATGAAGATCAGGGCCTCCACAAACGCGTACAGCCCGAGCTGGCGGTAGGCGACTGCCCAGGGATATAGGAAGACCGCCTCGACATCGAAGACGACGAAGAGCAGGCCGAACAGGTAGTAGCGGACGTTGTAGCGGACCTGCGCATCCCCGATGGGCACCATGCCGCACTCGTAGATGGACTCCTTGATGGGATCGGGCTTACTCGGGCGGATCTTGAACACGCCCAGGAGCACCGACGCCGAGATGGGGATCAGCGGGAAGATCACCGCGAAGACAAGCAGGAATCCGGCCCGCCCGAACTGCTCGATCACTGGCGCCTCGCGACGTAGGCCGGACGCAGTCGAAGCTACGTCCCTCGATTGTGAATTCTGTCGCGAAGCCTAACACAGGCCCCCGGACCGAACAATGGAGGCCGTTGGACCGAGGGAGTGCGACGGCCCGGGCGCGGGTTTTGCCCCGCCCTGAATCGGGATGACGCCCGGTCTGGCCAGGAACGTGCGCCTAGTGGGGTCCAGCCCCTCAAGTGAGGGAAAACCCTGCCGATGCTCCAGATAGCAGAAGGAAGCAGTATCTGGAGGTATTCGAATGGCCCGCTACATCCCTGCAGCTATCGTCGCCTTGAACTTCGTCGCCGTGACCGCCCTGGCGGTGGCACCGTGGATCTGGGGCCGGTAACCAGGCCGGTCGAAGCAGCGGGGCCGCCCACGGGGCGGCCCTTTTTGCTCTCCGGCGTCAGGGGCCGAAGGCCGATACTCCTGCGTCCGCTTCAGGTTCGCCACGGGAGGATCATGCACATGATCCAGACGCACAAGGGCATGGCCAGCGCGACGTTCGCGGTACTCCTCCTCGGGCTGCAGTTCGCCGTCCTGCGGTTCGCTACGTCCGAGACGCTCGTGCGGGTCGTGCTGCCGGCCACCATCGCCGCGGTGCCGGCCGCGCTCTGGGTCTACCGGGGCCGGC
>JACRBR010000337.1 GCA_016213125.1 Chloroflexota bacterium
CCGCGGC
The DNA here is from genome assembly GCA_016213125.1 of Chloroflexota bacterium. Lineage (GTDB taxonomy): Bacteria > Chloroflexota > Dehalococcoidia > DSTF01 > JACRBR01 > JACRBR01. The sequence continues at coordinate 8 of JACRBR010000337.1, forward strand.
CACGATCCCGGCCAGCAACACCAGCTTCTTCACAAACACCTCCTGCCGAATCGCTTTTCCTGTCGATTCACTCTAGCGTACTCACATCCCGCACCGCATTGCAGTAGCGTAACGCCTAACGCCAACCCGCCGAAACGCCTACGTCGGCGGCTGACGCCGATCCTCGATGCGCCCCGGCTTCTTCGGCCCGTCGAAGATGAACCCCTTGTTCCGGCAGTCCGGGCATCGCCAGAAATGCGTAGGTGTCTTCAAACCTGTATTCGCTTCGCGCAGCTCCGCGCGATACTCGTCCTTCACCTGTCCCCAGGTGTATCGCCAGATCGCACGATCGCCTCCCCCTCCACCGTTGAGCGCATCCGCCAGCAGGTTCCCGAACCATCGCATCCACGTCAGCGGTCGATCATATAGCCGGCGCCCTCGCCACTTAACGTTCGCTGAGTTGCAGATCGGGCAAGGCCCCGGGGATCTCGCATCAGTCATCGATCACGATCCTACCACCGTCCGTCAATTTCACCGACCTCGGACCTCCAGCTTCGAGCCTCTAGCCTCCAGCCTCGCCCCGTCCTACGCTAAGGCGTGCCCACAGACAGCATCACCCTCCCCGAACAGCAAGTCCCCGTCATCGCCGAATGCGACGTCCTCGTCGTCGGCGGCGGCGCCGCCGGCATGTCCGCCGCCATCGCCGCCGCGCGACAGGGCGCGGACACCATCCTCGTCGAGCGCTACGGCTACCTGGGCGGCCTCGCGTCGGGTGGGCTCATCGTCCTCCTGCTTACACTCGACGACGGCGACGGCCACCAGGTCATCGCCGGCCAATGCCAGGAGCTGGTCGACCGGCTCCACGCCCGCAGCGCCGCCTTCCATCCGCCGAAGGAAGAGTGGGGTAACTACGACGAGCAGCTCGTCGAGAAATACCGCCGCTGGGGCCTCGTCTGGGGCAGCGGACCACACCGCGTCCGCTACTCCGTCGCCTACGACCCCGAAGAGTTCAAGTACATCGCCAACACCTGGACCGCCGAAGCCGGCGTCCGCCTCATGTACCACCGCTGGGCCACCGACGTAGTGCTCGAGCCGACGTCCCCAACCCCTAACGACCAACGACCAACGCCTAACCCCCACCGCATCACCCACGTCGTCTTCACCTCAAAGGCCGGCCGCCACGCCATCCGCGCCGCCACCGTGATCGACGCCACCGGCGACGGCGACATCTTCACCCTCGCGGGGGAGTCGTTCGAGAAGGAGCAGATCCACCCCTGGCTCTGGTTCCGCATGTCCGGCGTCACCGACGTCGACGCCGCACAGTCCGCCCGCGGCGGCTTCTTCCTTCGTACGACCAAGCCCGGACAGGTGCTCATGCCGTGGGGCGCCGCCGACCGCATCTCCCGCCGCATCGACGCCACCGACCCCGACGACCTCACCTTCGCCGAGGTCGAGTGCCGCCGCATGGTCATGGACGAGGTCGACCGCCTCCGCGCCCGGGTCCCCGGGTTCGAAGACGCCTACCTCACCGACGTCGCCCTCACCCTCGGCGTCACCGAATCACGCAGGCTCAGCGGCGCTTACACCCTCGCCCGCGACGACGCCAACCACGTCTTCGACGACACCATCTGCACCACCGGCCACTGGACCAAGTACGGCGCGCTGTACCACATCCCCTATCGCAGCCTGCTCCCCCGCCACACGACGAACCTGCTCGTCGTCGGCCGCTGCATCAGCGTCGACCACCGTGTCCACCACGCCACGAAAGAGATCCCGCCGGCCATGGCCACCGGCGAAGCCGCGGGCATAGCGGCGGCGCAGTCGCTGCGCACGTCGGCCGCAGTGCTTTCCGCCGACGTTAGTGAGTTGCAGCACGAGCTGCGCCGCGCTGGGGTCTGGCTCCCCGAATAGCCGACGCGCCCCCGGCCCTGTCATCCCGAGAGCAGCGAGGGATCTTCTTGGTTGTCACCGTGCGCTGTGCGCAGCCGAACCCTCCGTCTCGAGTGCCGACGCTAATTCAGCGACCTTCTCATCCAGCAACCTCGCCAGCCTACGAGTCACCTCCTCATCTACCTGGGAGGTTTCCATCGCCTGGCTGATCGCACCGATGACGCCACCGCGGCGGACGTACACAAGGCGGACGACGAAGTCGCTGATGCGCCCATCGGCGTCGAAACGCGCTTCGAGCGCCGCCGTCTGGTCGCCGTAGTCGCCAACGTCCAATGGCCGGAGTTCCACGTCGTAGACATACGTCTCCCGTTCGTCAGCGATGTCGACGTAGGTGGACGTGCAGCGATCCTCCTTGCTCCAGCTCCGGATGAGCGCATCCATCATCGACTGTGCATCGTTGCCGAGGTAGAGAAACATCCTCTGGCCAAACCAGCCGCTGTGCCCGCTGGCGTATTGTGCTCCCACCGCTCGGAACGGGCTTGCAAGCCCCGACAGTGGGTCCTCATCGCAGAGACCGCGCCGAACCGATGACAGGGTCGACGTACGAAGCCATCCGGGCCCGAGGTCTGCGGCTGAGAACAGCCCGCTGGCGAGCACCGATTTCAGTGTCCCAGGATTCGCCGTCGGCGCGATGTACTCTCCAGGGACGGCGCTACCATGCAGAATCGGTTGAATCGCCGCCATCCGAGCATCTGCCGCGTCGACCACGCGTTCAAGGAGATTGCCTTCCGCCGTTGTGTCCGTGACGACCAGCGAGAGCACCACATCACCACGCCGAACCAAGATGTTGAATGCGGTAACGCTGATTGCCGGATCTTCGCCAGCTTCGAGATCGACGCGCAACGCGACCGTTTCATCGCCGTAGACTGTGAACGCAAAGGGCACTTCAGAAATGAGTGGAGCGTCGTCTTCCGGCAGTGCAGCACCTTGAAGCATCGTGCAACTCGCTCGCACCGCCTCCATGTAGTCGTTGGCTGCCCCGGGTCCGAAGACAAGTACCTGCTCTATGACCACCGCGTCGGGGTTCTCGCCACCGGAATCTCGCTGCAGCATGGTTCTGAGGCCGCTTTGGAAGCCAACAGGGGGGATGCGGCAGTTCCCCACGCTATAAGCGGGGACAGAATCTGATAGGCCGTCCTCAAGCGCGTCCTCCCAATTGCTGCCAAGGTCGTCAGGCTGGAGTAGCGCCCGCCGTATTCGGCACTGGATTTCCGTGTCGGGTACCCGGAACTTTGGTCGGATCGCCTCGGCTGTCGCCTGGTTCGTGCACGGCGTCGAGGTCAGCGACGCGGTCGAGTCCGTCCCGACTACAAGCAGCCCGAACCCACAAGCGGTCACCGCCGCACCCATTAGGACCGCCAGAAACGCGCGAAGCACAGCGCAGAATAGCGCCTATCCGAGGTCGCGCTGCGCTACCCCAGGATCCCCACCGCCTCCAGCACCTTCTCCCCCAACCCCGCATCCCCTCCAATCACCGCCCACGCCCGCGCCGCGTCCGGCGTGATGCCCTTCGTGAACAGCCGCCACGCCTCCTCCTGGTCCAGCGTCACCGACGCCTGCGGGTCGCTGTCGACGCCGGTGTACAGGCCCCACTTCCCGTTGGTCCGCAGCAGCGACCATACGTCGCCGGCCTCGCCGGTGATGCGCAGGCGTATGTGGGTGCCCTCGGGCGCCAGCACGTCGCGGTAGGCGTGCGGCAGGGCGCGCACGTAGCAGTCCAGCACCGGTGCGAACATGCGGCGGTCCTTGAGCCCCGGCTTGCCCGCCGCGTCCCGGATCTGCTGCTGGTGCGCCCACCACTCCGTGTACTCCCGCGCCAGGTCCATCCAGCGCGGCGCCGGCTCCGGCCCCGCCCAATCCACGGGCCCGCCGATCTCGTCCAGGTCGAGCGTGTGGAAGTAGGCGATCGCGCGCTCGCCGGTAAAGCGCAGCAGGTCGAGGACGTTGCGCGGGCTCAGCCGCCGCATCGCTAACACCCACGCCTCGTTCTGCGCGTTGATCCCGGCGACCAGAGACTCCCACGAGCCTGCATCCACCCATGCGCCCGCGTAGCCGTCGCGCCCGCGAGACAGCCGGCCCAGGTCGTCGCCGATGATGTGCGCCGCGACGTCCTTGATCGACCATCCGTCGCAGGCCGTCGGCAGGCCCCACTCGTCGGCGTGCAGCGACTCCAGCAGCTCCAGCAGCGCCGCGCGCTCGTCCGGGAACAGCTCCAGCACGTCGATGCGTCCGACAGCGTTCATGGGCCGATTGTAGACGTGAGAGGTGGGAAGTGCGAAGTGAGACCGAGAAGTGGGAGAGCAGCACGTTCAGCTCGACCGTCCATCCTCCATCGTCGCTGACTCTTCCGCCCCCGGCGTCCCTCACCCTCACCCTCACCCTCACCCTCACCCTCACCTCTCACCTCCCACGTCTCACTTCCCACCTCACACCTCCGTTCCCCCTACGCGAATGCGGCGTTTCCCTGATTCCCGAGCGAGCGACATTCATCGACGATGATTGCGGCCGATACATCAGTACGGAAACTGAATCAGCGCCGGAGGGGGTAACTATGGCCGACGACAGCCGCACGCAGGGACTCGAACTCGAACTCAACGCCGCCATCGACGAGCTGCGGACGGCGCTCCAGCGCGCGGACGACGCCACGGCCAACCTGCAGCGGCTGGTCCCGCGCGTCACCCAGATCGGCACTCTCTTCGACGAGATCGCCGCCGTTATCAACACCGGCCGCCAGCAGCTCGGCGGCGCGACCACACCCGGCGCCTACGCACGCCCGACCCTGGTGACGCCGAGCACGCAGCAGAGCGAGGCCACGCCGCAGGCACAGCAGGGCGGCGACCCGTGGAGCCAGCTCGCCGAGACGTGGGGCACCACGCCCTCAACACCGCAGCCGTCCGAGCAGCTGTCCGCGCGCACCCACGATCCCGCCGCGACGGCCGCGCTGACCAGCTTCCGCCTCGAGTTCGAGAGCAAGCCCGGCCCGCTGGACCTCCGCGCCGTCGACGACGCCGTCAGCGAGCACCCCTCCGTGCGCGACGTCGCGCTGCTGGACTACGACGGCCGCAAGGCGACGCTGAAGGTCTGGATCGAAGACAGTGCCACCCCGTCGGACATCCAGTCGGCGCTGGTCGCGAAGGCAACCACACTGTTCGGCGCCGAGAACGAAGTGACGGTCGTCGCCCACGAGGACGCGGCGTAGGGAGCGCGTCAGCGCGTCAGTTAGTCAGCCAGTCAGCCAGAGACCCCCGCAGCTGCGAGGGTCTCTTCTACGTCCCTATTAACACCTAGAACCTCAGGCCGCCGCCGCGTACATCCGGCGCTCCGCTGCCGCAAACACAGCGTCCGTCGCCTTGCCGTCCGCCGGGTACGTCGCGTGACCGGCGGCGAGATGCAGCTCCAGGCCGGGCACGTTGGCGTCGCGCGCGGCCTCCTGCGCGATCGCCAGCAGCCGAGTCGTCGCCAGCGCCGCCGCTTCCGGCGATGCCTCCGACAGGATCATGGTGTAGCCGCTCGACTTGTATTGCCCCAGGACGTCGATGTCGCGCGAGTGCTGCGCCAGCGCCTGTCCGACGCGGTCGTACAGCCCCTCGACGAGGCCAGGGCCGAAGCGTTCGCGCAGCAGCCGCAGGTTGGTCGCCTCAATCACGCAGATCGAAGCCTCGCGCCGGTAGCGCTCCGCTCGCATCAGCTCCCGCTGCAGTTCGATCTCGGTCTTGCGGGCGTCGAACACCGTTCGCACCACGTCTGCCGTGCTCGCTTCCGGCGCGGCCTGCGCCTGTCGCAGGTTCACCGCGGCGCACGCAACATGCTCGCCCAGCAGCCGCACGTGCTCGAGGTTCGGCGTCCCGACGTGTAGCAGCAGCAGCGCGCCCAGGCGCTCGCCCGCCGACTCCAGCTTCACGAGCGAAACGCTGTCGACCCCGAGCGCGGCCTGCGCCTTCGTGGCAGACCCGTCGTCCACGAGGCCCCGCAGCAGCTCGCCCGCATTCGCGTTCACTGGCGTCGGGGATTCCAGCGCCTCTGCTATCGCGGTCGCCGTCGCCGGGTCGATCTTCGACGTCAGGGCCGATACGCCGAACGCATCGATCGCCCGCTGCACGCCGCGGCGCCGCGTGTCGGATGCCGGCGCGCGATATGCCAGCGCACCGTCGTCCTCCTCGAAGTACACGAAGGTGTATGCGGCGTTCACCGTGCGCTCGGCCGCCGTCGCCGTGGCGTCCACCAGCCATTCCAGCGTCATCGCCGAGTGCACGGGCAGCAGCATCGCCATGACGGTGGTTACGGGATCGCCGGGCGCGAGGGACTCAGTGTTGATGTCTTTGATGCGGGGCTTGCGGGGCATGCGTCACCAACCTCTAGTGCTCGTGTCTAACTTCCGGCATCTCGTTTCGCCATCGATGCGATCGCCTGGGCGAGCTGGCCCAGGTGCGCGTCCAGCCGCTCGATTGCGCCCTCCAGGTCCTTAATCTCGGCCGATGGGCCCTCCGCGTGTAGTACCCCCGCCTCGACGAGGTTGCGCACCGCCTCCTGTAGCCGGCCCTGCTGCTCCAGCAGCGCCTCCGTCTGCTTCCGCAGCTCGGAGAGCCGCCGCGTCTCCTCCGTCAGCCCCGCGGCCGTCAGGGTCGCCGCTTCGCGGGCGGAGAGCTCGCGCGCCAGGTCCTGGACCCGCACGCTCGCCTCGCTCGCCTCCCGCGCGGCCCGTGCGGCCTTATCGGAGAGGCGCCAGTTCCCGACGATGCTGGTCATTGTGAAGACCAGCAGCCCCATGAGGCCGATCGAGACCGAAGCCACGACGGCCGCGAACTCCCAGTTCGACGTGTCGCCCACAGTCGCCCTGCCTTTCCCGCCGCAGGCGGGCTCGGCGCCTCGAAGCGCGCCCTACACACCTTGTCGTCACCCCACCGCTCCCACTAAAGGAGCCGCCAGGCCCCCGTAAGGGAACGCCGGACGAACGCCAAGGTCACCGGGACCCACTCCCGGCCTACCTTTGACAACGCGGGTCCTCTCGCAATATGACTTTTGAAGGTTACATAACAAGCACCGGCAGCCTGGAGGCTCGTCAAGGGCCGTTGAATCCCAGCGGGAAATGGGTGGGGCTGGGGTAACCTGCCACGATGCTCCGACGCCTCGCCCTCACCGCCGCTGCCTTCTCCGCACCCGGCATCGCCGCCACCATCCTGTCCGAGCGCCTCATCCGGCCGCGGATCTTCTACTCCGGCCCCTGGCACCCGGACCCGCCCGACGCGGTCGGCTGGCCGTACGAGGAGGCCCGCATCTACACGGCCGACGGCCTCGAGTTGCAGGGGTGGTTCTTCAGGCGCCAACCGGCCACGGAGGCGCCCTCACCCACGCTGCTCTTCATGCACGGCACCTCGTATAACGCCAGCGACATGTGGGTGACCGAAGAGCGCGCGCAGGCCTTCCACGAGTTCCTCTCCCGCATCCGCTGCAACTTCCTCGTCTTCGACTACCGCGGTTTCGGACCTAACCCCGGCACCGCCACCGAGGAGGGCACCTATACCGACGCGGCCGCCGCTCTCGCATGGCTGTACGCCCGTCCCAGCGTCGAACCGGCGACGATCTTTTACTACGGCTTCTCGCTCGGCACGGGCATCGCCGCCGGCCTTGCGGTGCGTGAGCCGCCGCGCGGCCTCATCCTGCGCGCGCCGTTCACGTCGGTCCGCGATGTCGCGGTCGGCCGCTACCCGAAGATCCGCACCGCGTTCGCGCTCGCGCCGTGGTTGCCGCTGACCAACTACGACACGCTGCGCAAGATCCGCCGCTACGATGGCCCGCTGCTGGTGATGCACGGCGACAGCGACACGACTGTGCCCGAATACATGGGCCAGCAGATCTTCGAGGCCGCGCCCGGCCCGAAGCGGTACGTCGCCTTCCCCAACAGCGGCCACAGCGACATCTCCGCCGACCTCGTCGTCCCGCCGATCACCCAGTTCGTCGACGACGTCCTCACCGGCGCCATTCACAGCCCGGCCTCATCCCTCACCCCCGCATAACAAGAAGAGCGCGGCTCACGCCGCGCCCCCTCTTCCCTGTCCTTCGACAAGCCTTGTCCCTGGCCCCTTGTCCCTGGTCCCTCAGGCCGAGCGAAGCTCGGCCCCAAACTCCCGCCGTAGCCGCTCCACGATCTTCCGCTGCGCCTTCGCGACGTCCTCATCCGTCAGCGTCCGCTCGTCCGACTGGTACGCCACCGAAAACGCCACCGACTTCTTCCCCGCCGGCACCTGGTCCCCGGTGTACACGTCGAACACGCGCGCCGCGCGCACCAGCGCCGCCGACTCGATCGCTCGCTGCAACGCACCCGACGGCGTGTCCCCATCGACGATCAGCGCCAGATCCTGCTCAACAGCCGGGAACCGCGAGACATTCGCCGCCTTCCGCTGCGTCCCCACGTGCGCCAGCAGGTCGTCGAGCACCACCTCGAGCAAGAACACCTCCTGCTCGATTTCGAATCCCGCGCACACGTCCGGATGCACCTGCCCGATCACGCCGACGCGTTGTCCCGCGACGCGCACCTCCGCCGTGCGTCCCGGCACCATGCCGAACTCGTCTGCCGGCACGTACTCCGCCGCGACGTTCAGCCCGCCGAGCAGATCCTCCAGGTACGCCTTCGCGTCGAAGAAGTCCACGGTCTCGCCCGAAGGCCGCCCCCACCGGTCCGCCCGCCGCCCGCTCACGATCGCGCACGCGATCTCCCGCTCGACCGGCAGCGCCTCCTCGCCCAGCGGACGCCCCGACTGCGCGAGCCGCTCGTCCGGCCGCTCGTACGCCTTCGCCGTCTCGAAGATCGCCACCTCGCCCTTCTGATACCGCAGGTTGCTCGCCAGCGTCATCAGCAGGCTTGCCCGTAGCGTCGGCCGCAGGAACTCGAGGTCCGCGGTCAGCGGGTTCACGAGCCTGTACGGCGGGTAGATCGCCAGCGTCTCCTTCGGCATCACCCGCGAGAGCGCCTCCATCGTCGTCATCGCGTACGAGATCGTCTCCCGCATCCCCGCCGCAGCCAGCAGGTCGCGCGCCCGCTCCCGCAGCTCGCGACGTGGCTGCACCACCGGCTCCGGGATCGCGCCCGACAGCGGCAGCGCCGGGATCTGGTCGTATCCGATCACGCGCGCGATCTCCTCGCACACGTCGTCGTCGATGCGCACATCGGGCCGCCAGTACGGCACCCGCACCACGTACCGGTCCGGTGGCACCCACCGCGCCGAGAACCCCAGCCCCGTCAGCGCCGCCCGCACCTTCGATGTCGGCGGGTCGATTCCCAGCACCTGCGCGATGCGCTCGCGCGTCACCTCCACCCGCGACTCCCTCGCCTTGCCCGGATGCACGTCCACCTCGCCCTGC
>JACRBR010000340.1 GCA_016213125.1 Chloroflexota bacterium
CAAAGTGCCGATAAGCCTAGTGAAGCGGTGCGGACCGATGACGAAAACGATCCTGCTTGCAGATGACGAAGAAAGCCTCCGGCTGCTGGTGCACGCCACCGTGGAAGACTCCGGATACTCGATCCTGGAGGCTGCCGACGGAGAGTCCGCCCTCGCCCTGACCCTGCGCCACCGGCCGGACCTGCTGGTACTCGACTGGATGATGCCGCGGCTGAGCGGGCTGGAGGTCCTGCGCACGGTTCGCGCCACTGCGGAAACGGCCCACACCCCGGTCATCATGCTCACCGCCCGCAGTCAGGCCGGCGATCGCGAGCACGGGGAGGCGGCCGGAGCCAACGCCTACCTGACCAAGCCGTTCAGTCCGCTGGAACTGCTGAATACGATCGAACGCCTGCTGGAGACCCGCTGATGAGCGTCACGTCCGTCGAACAAACCGGCATGCAGCAGCAGTTGCTGCGTTACGCTCACGACCTGCGCGAGACGCTGCGCAAAGAGCGCGAACGTTCCGGCGAATTGCATCGGCTGAGCGTCGCACTCGAAGAGGCGCTGGAATCGGAGCGCCGCGCCCGCGTGGATCTGGAGTGGGCGCACCAGGAAACCCTCTTGCGGCTGATGCTGGCAACCCGTTTCAAGGACGAGGAGACGGGCGCGCACCTGGCGCGGGTCAGCTACTTCGCCACCGCCCTCGGCACTTACCTCGGACTGCCAGGTGAACAACTGCGCTGGATCGGCGCGGCCGCCACCATGCACGACATCGGCAAGATCGGCATCCCGGACGTCATCTTGCTGAAGGCCGGGAGACTCTCGCCCGACGAGCGCCAGCGCATGGAGGCCCACACCACGATCGGCGCCAAACTGCTCGGCGAATCCAAGTCGGAGCTGATTCAGACCGCCTGCGACATCGCCCTCACCCACCATGAACGCTGGGACGGGACCGGGTATCCGGACGGCCTGAAAAAGGAGGAGATCCCGGTGGCGGGGCGCATCGTGATGGTGGCCGACGTCTACGACGCACTGCGCAGCGCGCGCCCCTACAAGCCGGCCTTCAGCCACGACTACACCGTTGAGACCATCCTCAATGGCAGCGGACGGACCCGGCCGGAGCACTTCGACCCGGGTCTGCTGGAAGCGTTTCGCGCCCTCGAGCGCGACTTCGAAGCCATTTACCAGAACAGTCAGGTCTTGGTGTGACCCCTGGGACGGAAGACGGGCGGCCGGATCCGGACAGGCGTTGGCGGGCCGACGCCGCGGCACGCATCATGCGTTGGGTGCTGCGCATGGACCCCACGCCCCGTCCCATCCGCACCTACCTGCTGGGCGCCCTGCTGCTGGTTTCGATCATCCCCCTGCTGGTGCTGACTTCGATCAGCATCTGGAACCTGAGCAGGCGTGGCGAGGACGAGGCGCGGGAGCGTCTGCTCGACACCGCTTTCTACGTCGCCTCTCACATCGACGACTATATCGACCAGCACATGTCGGCGGTCGTCTCCTTAACCACCGATCTGAATCTGCGCGAGCGTTCGCCGGACGATTGCGAGCGCGCCCTGCGGGCGCACCACGGCGCCTTTGACGGCTTCATCACCATGTTGGTGGCGAACCGGGACGGCGACGCCGTCGCCACCTCGCCGGTCGGCCTCAATAAACGCGGACCGGTCAACGTCAGCGACCGCGAGTACTTCCGCACGCCCATGCACACACAGCAGACCTACGTCTCGGACGTGTTTCGCGGGCGCGGTTTCGGCACCGACCCGATCGTGGCTCTGAGCGCACCGGTGCACGACAGCAGCGGCGGCGTGGTCGGCGTCGCCGAAGGCTCGCTCAATGTGAACAAGCTGGCGCGCATCACCTCGCGGCCGGGAAGCCGGCCGGATACGCACGTCCTCATCGTCGACCGCCAGGACCGCGTGGTCTTCAGCGAAGGCGCCCGCTACGCCTTCCTGCAGCCGCTGGCGGACACGTCGCTGATGCGCCGCGTGCACGAATCCCCGTCGCCGTCGTTCCGGCACGAAGAAGGCCGGGACCTGGTGGCCGTTCACCGTACCCGCACCGGTTGGCGCGTGGTGGCGTCGCAGCCCACCTCGGCGGTCCAGCGCGAGGTCTCCGGCAGTGTGGCGCGAGCCCTGACATGGCTGCTGGTGGCGGTACTGATCTCGGTCGCGCTGGCGCACGTCACCGCCTATCGGGTGACGCGCCCGCTGGGGCTGCTGGTGGGCTCGGTGCAGGCGGTGGATGCCAAGGGACTGACGGCGCCGGTGACGCCGCGCTTCCGCAGCGCGCCCATCGAGGTGCTGGAGCTGGCCGAGAGCTTCGATTCCATGTCCACCCGCCTGGCCACCAGTTATCGCGACCTGCGCCAGGCCAACCGCGAACTGGAGCAGGGCGTGGCCGAACGCACCGAAGAGCTGGCACGGACCAACCGCACGCTCGAAGAGGAGATCGTCCGAAAGAACGCGGCGCAGGCCACGCTCGTGCTGCGGGACCGCGCCATCGCCGCCGCCAGCGACGGCGTCGTTATCATCGACGCGATCCAGCCCGGCACTCCCGCCGTCTACGTTAACCCCGGATTCGAGCGCCTCACCGGCTACAGCTCCGACGAAATCTACCGCGGCAC
>JACRBR010000338.1 GCA_016213125.1 Chloroflexota bacterium
GCGCTTCTGGCTTCCGCCGCCTCGCGCGAGGAGGCCACCGCAATCATCCAGCGCCTGCGCCTGACACGCAACGAAGGGGCCGCCGTCATCGGGATCGCGGCGATGCGCGACCTCGGCCGCACGCTCCGGCGTCCCGATGCGAAGCCTTCGGGCATCGTCCTGCTGCTCGAGAAGTACCCGCCGCCGGCCATTGCCGCGTACGCTGCCACGGCCGGGGACGCGATTGCCAGGCAACTGGCCCGTCGTTACCTTGAGGAATGGCGGCACGTGAAACCACTGCTGCACGGCGACGAGCTGGCGGCCATGGGCGTGCCTGTCGGTCCGCAGATCCAGCGCGGCCTCCAACTCATCCGAGCGGCGCGGCTTGACGGCTGGGCGAACGATGAAGGCGACGAGCGCGCGCTCGCACTGCGCTTCGCGAAGAGCATCCGCGACTCCTCCGTCGCGAAGACAGAGATCAAGATGCACCCGAATGGCCACTGACACCGCGCCCGAAACGTACGTCTGCGCCGTCTGCGGCGAGGCGGCGCCCGCACCGATGACGGCGGAGTGCAACTGGTGCGACCAGCGCTACCACCTCAACCAGCGCAACGACGTCGAGGGCAAGGACTGCGGCCAGGTCTGGATCGACGAGCAGTACATGGCGCTGCAGTTCGCCTGCAACACCTGCCTCAAAGGCGATCCTTCCACGGGCGCCGGCCGATCGTCTGCAGCGCCGCGCCCGCGTCTCATAACACGCCCGCGCAAGTACAAGAGGCGACCGTGAGTCCTCAGACGAGCGACTCGCGCGTACCCACGTGGCGATGGCGCACATTCCCGGTGCTGGCCGCGTTCGTCTTTGGCCTCCTCGTCGCCAGCTTCATCGACCGCCCCGACTCCGACTTTGCGGTCGGCGTGCGGATCGCGGCCGTCATCGCCGCCGCCGCATGCCTGGCCCATATCTTCGTTGCCTACGTCATTGCCCCTCGCCGCTTGCGCACGCGCACCGGAGCCGATGGCTCGGGGGACGATCACGCTGCATTCGAGGACGAACTCATCTACGACGACCCTAAACACTAACGACTACAAACCACGAACTACCGACTACACTTCCCCCATGTCCCACGAGGACCCCGCACAGCCCCTCGGCGATCCCGACCTGCTCTACGAAAGCGCCCTCGAACGCGTCGCCGCGCGCGCACCGGCGCGCTTCGACCGGCTGGTCCTTCGCGCAACGGACTGGTTCGGGGAACACCCGACCATCCGCCTGATCTCTATCGTCGCCTTCATGGCGCTGGCCGTGGGACAGGCGATCGTGCTCCTCATCTTCGATGACCAGATCAGCCAGAAGCTCTCCGGCGCCAGCTACTTCAGCATCTTCATCACCAACCTCGCCAGCACCGCGACGTTCTTCATCCCCGTCCCCGGCCTCACCGCCGCCGCCCAGACCCTGATCGCCACACAGGGCGAGTCCTCCGACCTTCCCTGGCTGATCGGCGTCGCAGGTGGAGCCGGCATGGCGGCGGGCGAGATCACCGCCTACTACGGCGGCTATCTCGGCGCCGAACTCGTGCGCGGCAGGGAACTCCCCGGTCCCCGCGCGTTTCATGGGACCATTGAGCGCGTGGTCCGCTGGGTGAACTGGCTCATGGATCGGTGGGGCATGCTCACGCTTTTCACGTTGTCCGCCATCCCGAACCCCGCGTTCGAGATCGCCGGGCTCACCGCCGGCTCGGTGCGCATGTCGTTCCGCCGGTTCATCGTGTCCGTGACCGCGGGGAAGATCGTGCGCGGAGTCCTCATCGCCTACTACGGCCAGGACTTCCTCGATGGCCTGCGGGCTTTGTTTCAGCTGTGAAGCGAGCGACCAGTTTCCTTACACTGGTCGAGAGGCCGCGGAGGTATGTGAAGTGAAAGGCGACAATGTGTCGGATTTAAGCGCAAGCGGAGTCGCCTGGGTAAGTGGTCGCACTCAAACCAACGGGCGGCTTGAATTGAAACACGATCATCTAGCGTGGAGGCCAGCAGTCAGCCCGCTGCAACTTCTACCGATCACGGCGTTAACTATCCCACTGAGTGATGTCAGAAGTGTGAAGCGCGTGAGGGTTGGTCTCGGACATGGGATCCGTGTCACTGCGGACAAGGAGTACCTCTTCATCCTCTACCGTGGCTTCCCCTTCGCGCGGAAACGCGTGGCTGAAGAATGGGTTTCGGCAATCCACGACAGGCAGATGCAGCGCTAGTACCGCTTCACGCCACAGTTCGCCGCAGCCAGGCGACGCCGTCCGGCGCACACGGCCACTCCGCTCGCAGGATCGGCGAATAGCCCAGGCGGATCCAGAAGTACATGCTGATCCCGTGGATCTCGGCGGCGGGTGCGTAGACCGTGTGGACGCCACCCGCCCGCATCTCCTCCTCCACCAGCGCAGCCGCCATCATGCCCGCGCCCCGCCGCGCCTGTTCGGCAGGCGTCGCCACCAGTTCGAACAGCGCCGATCCGCGCCGTGGCGTGTTAATGCGATACACGACGAGGCCGGCATCCGCGCCACCGCGACTGATGATGCGCAGGCGAAACGATCGTTCATTTCGCGCCCGCTCTTTGAGCCGGGGCGCATCGCCGTATTCGTAGCCGACACCCTCCGCGACGGCGGGGAGCCACGTGTCCAGCCACGCCACATCCGACGCGCCCAGGGTGCGCAGGCCGACCGTCACGGAGCGGCCTGCGGCGCCCGCGGCAGCCATCCCGACACCTCCGCGCCAAGGTCGCGCAGCGGGACATCTCGGAGCTCACACGAGGGCAGCGATCGCAAGAACGCCTCGCCGTACTGCCGGCTCCGCAGGCGCCGGTCCAACACCACCATCACCCCTCGATCCGTCTTGCGCCGTATCAACCGCCCGAACCCCTGCTTGAATCGAAGGATCGCCTGCGGAAGCGCGAACTGCTCGAACGGCTGCTCGAACAGCTCCGACCGCGCCTGGTACACCGGGTCCGAAGGCACGGCGAACGGCAGTCGCGCCATGATCAGCAGCGACAGCGCCTCCCCTGTCACGTCCACGCCCTCCCAGAAGCTGGCGGCGCCCAGCACCAGCGTCCGCTGGTTCTCCTTCAGCACCGACAACAACTGCTTCGGCGATCCGTCGATGCCCTGCCCCAGCACGAGGATCTCCTGCTCCTCTAACTGCTGCTTGATGCCGTTGTACGCGGCCCGCAGCCCGCTGTGCGACGTGAATAGCGCCAGCGCCCGCCCCTCGCTCGCCCGCACCATCTCGATCAGCGCCGTCTGCAGCGAAGCGAGATACCCGTGTTGCTCCGGCTCCGGCATATCGCTCGGCGCCAGCATCAGCGTGCTGCTCTGGTAGTCGAAGGGCGATCCCAGCAACAACTCGCGCGAGTCCTCGAAGCCCAGCCTGCTCTTGATGTAGTCGAAGTTGTCTTCAGTGCTCAGCGTCGCGCTCGTCAGCACCACGCTCTCCTTCGGCTCGAACAGCGTCTTCTTCAGCGTCTCCGCCACCGAGAGCGGCGCGCTCGCCAGTGAGGCCGAGGCATCACGCCGCCCCATCGTCAGCCAGCACACGGTGTCGCGCTCGTCCTTGCCGACGATGCGCGAGAGCCCTGCCCGCAACTGCTGTCCGTCCTCCAGTAGATCCGCCACCTCCGCCATGACGGCGTCACGGTCATGCAGGTCCGATGGGTTCGCGGCCGCAAGCATGGCCTGCGTCTCCTCCAGCACGCCGCACACCGCCGAGAGTTTCTCTTCCGTCGCGAACCACGTCGCCTCGATGTCCCCCCAGTCCGGCTGCACCCGGATCCCGCGGTTGATCGGGATGCGCTCGTCATAGTCGTTGCGCCCGCTGCCGTGGTTCGCCCCGAAATCCTGGATCGCCCGCCAGAACCCGGGCA
>JACRBR010000344.1 GCA_016213125.1 Chloroflexota bacterium
CCGACGGCAACTGACACGCCCGTGCCGACGGACACGCCGACGCCGACCGAGGAGCCAGCGACCGAAACTCCGGTTCCCACGGCGACCGACACACCGGAGCCGACGACGACCGGGACGCCGGAAGCCACGGCCACGGACACGACGGTGCCGACAGCAACTGATACACCCGTGCCGACGGACACGCCGACGCCGACCGAGGAGCCAGCGACCGAAACGCCGGTTCCCACGGCCACCGACACGCCGGTACTGCAGGCGACGGATACCCCCGTGCCGACCGCGACTGCGACGCTGGAAGCGACGCTGGAGCCCGCAACGGAGACTCCAGTGCTGACGGCGACGCCAACTGCTGCACCGTCCGATACGCCGGTGCCGACGGCAACGAACACGCCGGCGGCCACACGAACGGCCACGACGCGGACGCCGGCGGCGACGCGCACGGTGACCGGCACTCGGACGGCGGTGCCGACGTCGACGTCGACGCGAGTGCTGACGGCAACCAACACGCCGAGGGCCACGACGACCGTGGCCGCCACGAAGACCGTCGCCGCCACGAAGACCGTGGGGGCCACGAAGACGGCCGTGCCGACGCCGACGGTGGAGCCGACGCCTGAGTGGTGCTGGACGTGGGGCCACAAGATGCGGGTGCTGGCGCAGGTCCTGCGGCGCCTGGGTTCGGAGGAAGGGGACCGGCGCTACCGGGCGATGTACGACCTGGACCACGACGGGGAGATCGTGTGGCGGGATGTGGAGATCATCTTCGTGGATATCCCGACCTGCCGGTGACGCCTGCGGGTGGCAAGATGGAAGTAGCAGGAGCGGCGTCCCGTACGGGGCGCCGCTTCTTTGTTGCATCGTGGCTCGCGGGCGCTGGCCGCCGGCGCCGGTTGTGGCGCTGTCGCATGAGGCGCATCCACGTCACGAGAAGATTCTTCGCTTCGCTCAGAATGACAGTCGTCTTGTGATGGGGCGATTCCCGCTCTGATGGATGCTGGGGTATGATCGCGGACATGAACCCGGACGACATCGAGCGGAAGATCGCCGACCACGGCATCGAGACGGTAAAGATCGGCACGCCGGACATGGACGGCGTCTACCGCGGCAAGCGCGTGTCGGCGAAGCAGTTCCTGGATGGGTACGAAGGTGAGGGGTTCGCGCAGTGTGACGTGCTGTTCGGTTGGGACATCGCCGAAGAGGTGATGACCGGCCTGGACCTGGCGATCGGCAGCGCGGACACGGGGTTCGCGGACATCCTGCTGCGGCCGGACCTGCAGACGTTTCGCGTCGTGCCGTGGGAGCCATCGACGGCGGCGGTCGTGTGCGACGCGTACACGGAGCAGGGCGATCTCCTCGCGCAGTCGCCGCGCACCGTGCTGCGGCGCGTCATTGACCGGGGGCGGACCATGGGGTTCGAGCCGGCGATGGCCGTCGAGCTGGAGTTCCGCATCTTCCGGGAGGACCAGGAGTCGCTGCGCGAGAAGCGCTACAGCGACCTGCGCCCGCTGAACCCGGGCTACAACTGCTACTCCATCAGCCACGCCAGCATCGACGACGACGTCGTCGGTTCGTTGCGGCGGTACATGGACGCGTACGGCATCGAGGTCGAGGGGTACAACCGCGAGCACGGCGAAGGCATGTACGAGATGAACCTGCGCTACGAGGGCGCGCTGGAGGCGGCGGACCGCGGGATGCTGTTCAAGTCGGGGGCGAAGGAGGTGCTAGCGCAGGCAGGCGCGGTACCGACGTTCATGGCGAAGTACAGCGACGAGATGGACGGCTGCAGCGGCCACATCCACCAGTCGCTCTGGCACGGGGGGTCGAACGCGTTCTGGGATACCGCGGACGAGCACCACATGTCGGCGCGGATGCGGGCGTACTTGGGCGGGGCGCTGAAGACGATGCCGGAGCTGTTCGCGCTGTACGCGCCGAACGTCAACAGCTACAAGCGCTACGTCTCGGGGAGCTGGGCGCCGACGACGGCGACCTGGGGCATCGACAACCGGACGGCGGCGCTGCGGGTGATCACAGGCAGCGCGGGCGCGATCCGGATCGAGACGCGGGTGCCGGGCGCGGACGTGAACCCGTACCTGGGGTTCGCGGCGTGCCTGGCAGGCGGGCTGCACGGCATCGAGCACGGGCTGAAGCCGCCGGCGCCGTTGCAGTCGGACGTGTACTCCGTGGCGGGTCTCCCGCCGTTGCCGCGGACGCTCGAGCAGGCGATCGACCTCTTCGAGCACAGCGCGGTGGCGCGCGAGTTCTTCGGTGACGCCTTCGTGGACCACTACGTGAAGATGCGGCGGTGGGAGATCGAAAAGCACCGTCGCGCGGTGACGGCGTGGGAGCGGGCGCGATACTTCGAGCAGGTGTGAAGTTCACCGCAGAGACGCAGAGAGCGCAGAGGATCTGCTGAATCTCAGGACAGGCGCCTGTGGCGCTGTCGCAATGAGGGAGGGTGCTCGTGGGCGAGTTGGTTCGGGATGGAGTGCGGCTGGTGTACGAGGAGGCGGGCTCGGGCGATCCCCCGATCGTGTTCGTGCACGGGTGGACGTGCAACCGGTCGCACTTCGCGCCGCAGGTCGCGCACTTCTCGCTGGAGCATCGGTGTGTGTCGGTGGATCTGCGGGGGCACGGGCAGAGCGATGCGCCGGAGCAGGCGTACACCATCGAGGGGTTCGCGGACGACGTGGGGTGGGTCTGCGGCGAGCTTGGGTTGCGGAAGCCGGTGGTGGTGGGACACAGCATGGGCGGGGCGATCGCGCTGGCGCTGGCGGCGCGGCACCCGGAGCTGGTGAGCGCGGTCGTGATGTTGGACGGGGCGATCATGTTCCCGGCGGAGCTACAGGCGACGCTGCCAGCGATCCTAGAGGCGTTCTCGTCGCCGGGGTACCTGGAGCCGTTGGGGGCGTTCGCGGGGAACATGTTCATGGCGACGGACGACGCGGCTCGTAAGGCGCGCATTGTCGCGGAGATGACGTCGACGCCGCAACACGTGGTGGTGGGGGCGATGCGGGGGCTGGGGACGTTCGACAGCGAATCGGCGCTGGCAGCGTGCGGCGTACCGGCGATGTACGTGGGGTCGCACGCGCCGGTGGCGGACACGCGGCGCATGCGGGAGCTGCACCCGGACATCATCATCGCGCAGACGGCGGGTGCGGGGCACTGCCACCAGCTCGAAGTGCCGGATCAGGTCAATGCGATGCTGTCGCGGTTCCTGCAGGTGGTGGGTTAGGCGCTGGTGATTCAGTGGTAGTGAACCGCGCGGGCTGAAGGCCGGCGCTACATTAGTCTTGCTTGCTGCGGTGCACAGCCGGGGCCG